>JAXITB010000137.1:0-7054 GCA_034680305.1 Polaromonas sp.
CCGATAGCCTGTTCATGCCATCGCCCAGCACCGCCGCCAGCGATTGCTGCCCTTAACTGCTGGCCCATTGACGACGCTTTTGCACGAAGGCCCTGGGCTCCCCGGTCCATCGATACCTGATGCGCTGAACCCGAGCCGGTCGTCGATCAGTGGCAGTGGCCATGTCGCTTGTTGCTCAGCCGGTCCACCGCATCAGCGTGACCAGCAGAACCACCACGCCCAAACCCAGATTGACCGACACCCAGAGGCGAATCTGGGCCAGGGCCGTCGCCCCGGTGGGCCAATCGGACGCGGCGACAGCCTTGCTCAAGCGCTTGTAGAGCGCAAAGCGAATGTGCATGAAGACGGCCACCATGGCCACACCGAGTACCGCCATGACGGTCCAGGCCAGCGGCATCTCAAAGCTGCCGCCTGACTGCACCACCTGCTTGGCCACCCGCCCGAGCATCCAAACGCCGCTGACCAAAGTCAGCAAAGAGGCCACCAGCACCGCCTTGAAAAAACGCCCGAGAACTTCATGCATCAGGCGCAAGCGCACCGGTGGCTCCAATTGCGCCAATGCCGGGCGCAAAAAGAAATGGGCAAAGACCATGCCGCCGATCCAAACCACGATGGCCAGCACATGCAGGGTCTTGAGGGTTGCGTCAATCATTGATTCGTCCTTTTGAGCGAGACCTTGGGGCAATGATGCCGTATCGCAGCCATCGCCGCTGTTGCAGGGCATGCTTGCCCCGCCGCTCCAAAGCTTATTCATGCCCCGCCCGAGATCGTCAGGGGCCCAGCCCCCACCCTGCTTGGTATTTGCCGGGCCCAGGGCATCGCATCTGGCAGCGCACCTATTCAGGCGCTGTCAGGCGCCGCCGCACAAACCCTGGTCATGGCGCAGCAATACTCGGCGCAGCCGCCTTACAAATCGCGCAATGCCGCTTGCACCTGCTGCGCAAAAGCTTGCGCATCGCCCTGAGCCTGCGCTTGCAGCAGGGCCAGCTTGACCAAGAACAACTCGGACTTTTGCTCGCCGGCCTGGTCGATGGCGGCGGCCAAGGTGTCGTAGACCGATTCGAGGCCGGCAATGTCAAGAGTGGGGGCGGTCATGGTCGAGTCCTCAGCCAAGGGCATGGGCAGATGATGGGTGGGCGGGGTTCGCATCGATCCACAGCGCCTGCTGCAAAGCCGCCTCCAGCCGATTCGCATCGAGCGCCATCCAGCGCGCGCACACATGCTGATCGGGACGCAGCAAATAGGCCGCGCCGTCGGTGTTCACTCCGTACTTGGCCCGTGCGCGCCCATCACTGTCGAGCAAGGTCTGGTCGGCCCCAGCCACCGCCTGCCCCGACCCCAGGGCGGTGATGCGCAAACCCACCCCCCGTGCGCGCCAGGCCTGCGCCTGCTGCACCAGGGCCTGCGGCACGCTCGGACCGTTGGTGAAGTAAAGCAGATCGAAACCGCCGCCCAAATGATCGAGCAAAAAATCACCAGGGGCCAGGCAGACATTGCTGGGCGGCGCGCCCTTGGCTGGCCCGGCCTGGAACAAGGTGTCATCGTCATCGCGGCTGTTGAGTGCCGAATGCGTGTATTCATGCGGGCGCGAAGTACGCCAGTGATAGAGCGGCCGCACAAACGCTTGCGTCAGCGACAGCGACAGCACCGCATCGCGCAGGACCCGGAAGCCGCGCGAGGGCGGCGTCATGAAGCGTGTGCTCTTGCCCGACTCCTCGATGATCTCGCGCGCCGCGCCCACCCGCTCTGTGCTGTGGTTGCGCATCAAATCTGGCCCTGCCAGCCCGCGCACGGTGTAGGCCAAATGCCAACCCAGCGACTGCGCATCCTGAAAAGCCGTGTTGGCGCCCCGCACGCCGAATATGGGCAACAGATGCGCCGCATCGCCGGTAAAGACCACTCGGCCATGCAGATAGTCGGACAAGGTCAAAGTGCGCGCCGAATACACCGAGTTCCAGTCCATCTCCCAGGGTGTGCCCGCAAACCCGATCATCTCGAGCTGGGCATCGATGCGGGCTTTGAGCGACTCAGGACGCAAGGCCTGCTCCGGCGACTCGCCCGGCGGCAACTGATAGTCGACCCGCCAGATGCCGTGCGGCTCGCGGTGCATCAAGATGGTGTTGCCCGGATTCCAGGGCGGGTCAAAAAAAGCCAGTCGCTCGGTGGGCAGGGGCAAGTCGATGCGGATGTCGGCGATGACGAAAAAGCCCTCGTAGGAGGCGCCCTCCATGGGCAACTTCAATTGGCTGCGTATGGCCGAGCGGCCCCCGTCGGCCGCGACCAGCCAATCGGCCTGCAAGGCGTAAGGGCCGGCGGGCGTGTCGATGCTGACCCACACCCCCTCGTCTTGCAACTCAACGCGATCGACCTTGTTGCCCCACCGAAAATCAATCAAGGGGCTTTGCTGGCAAGCTTCGTAGAGGTACTGCTCCATGAATTGCTGCTGGATGTTGAGCACCGGCGCAAAGCGGTCGTCGTCGTCCTGGGGCGCCTCCATGCGAAAGACCCGCTGACCCCGATAAAAGGAATTGCCAAAGCGCCAGGGCAAGCCATGGGCCATCATGCGTTCGGCCACACCCACCTGCTGCAAGATTTCCAGACTGCGCCGGGTAAAACAAATGGCACGGCTGCCCTGAGAAAACTGCAGCTCGGCGGTGCAGACCACGCTGCGTACCCCATGGCGCGAAAGCTCTAGGGCTGTCACCAAGGCGGCCGGACCGGCGCCCACGATCACCACCGGATGACGCGCCACCTCTTGGCCGGGCCGAGGCAGCCAGGGTTCGTGCACCCGGTAGGGGAAATACAGCGAAGGCCGGGGGGTGGTGCTGGGCGAATGCATGGCGTGATCTTAAGCAAATGCAGGCTCCTAGAAGTGCTGCGCCGCCACGCTGCGCAGGCACTCCATCACAAAGCGGCTGGCCGGGCTGAGCGCGCCCTGTCGGCGGCGCGTCATGCCCACCGGCCGCACCCACTCGACGCCGGCCACCGGCAGCGCCCGCAATTGGCGGGCGCGCTCCTCCCAATAGATCAGCTCACGCGGCACGAAGGTGAGCGCGTCCGACTGCATCACCATGGACTTCATCAGCACGGTGGAGGTGGTTTCGATCTGAGCCGACGGTGGATTGAGCCCGTGGCCCCGAAAAAAATCGTCAAAGGCTTGGCGTTCAAGCTCGCGCTGGCGCGGCAGCACCCACTGCTGCTGGGCCAGCAAGGCTGGCGCGATCTGCCGCAGGCGACTCAGGGGGTGGTCGGCACGGGCCACCACCACCGCACTTTCGGTGAACAGGGTGTCGTGCACCAAGTCCGGGTCCTGCGCCCGCCGGGGCACCGAGGACAAGGCAAAGTCGATGTCGCCCTGCTTGACGGCGGGCATGAGCGATTCATTGAGGCCGTAGAGCACGCTGACCTTGAGCTCGGGCCGGCCCTGCCCCACCCGGCTCAGGGCCATCGGCAACAGCCGAGTCGCTTCGGTGGGGCCACAGCCGATGATCACATGGCCCTTCTGCGCCCCCTTGAGCGCCTCGATCTCACCGGCGGCATGCCGGAATTCGGCCTCGACCACCTGGCCGTGGTAGCGCAAGGCCTCACCGAAGGGCGTGGCCACCACGCCAAAGCGCCCGCGCTCGATCAGCGGCACACCGAGGCTGCGCTCGAGTGCCTTGATGGCCTTGGACAGGGCGGGCTGCGACACGCCGAGCTCGGCCGCCGCTTCGGTCAGGCTGCCACAACGCACCGCCGTGAGGAAAAACTGCACTTTCCGGAAATCCATAACCCATGGTAATGGAAATCGCTGCTCAGGTTGTTGCGCCACCGGGCCAAGCCTTGCTAACTTCCGCACTGTTTGTTTTCAGCCTGCTTCAGGAGTACTCATGCCCACACTCGATCTGGACCACCTGGTCCAACCCGACCGCGTTCACCGCACGGTCTACACCGACCAAGCCATCTTCGACATGGAGATGGAACACATCTTTGAATCGGCCTGGGTCTATTGCGGCCATGAGTCGCAGGTCAAGCAGCCCGGGCAATTCCAGACCCTGCAGATCGGGCGCCAACCCATGGTGATGGTGCGGGCCAAGGACGGCCAGATCCATGTGCTCTACAACCGCTGCCCCCACCGGGGTGTGCAGTTGTGCGGCAGCCACAGCGGCAACACCGGCAGCGGCTTTGTGTGCCCCTACCACGCCTGGAGCTTTCACCTCGACGGCAAGGTGCGGGCCATTCCGCTGATCCAAGGCTACGAGGGCACCCGCCTGAGCACCGACGACCCCGACTGCAGCATGGCGCGGGCCGCTCGGGTCGACAGCTATCGCGGCTTTGTGTTTGCCAGCCTCAGCCCCACCGGGCCCTCGTTGCAAGAATTCCTCGGCGACGCCAAGGTGGCCTTTGACGACATGTGCGACCGCTCGCCCGAGGGTGAGGTCGAAGTGGTGCCGGTGTGCCACCGGGTGGTGCAGCACTCGAACTGGAAGTTCTTCATGGAAAACCAGCTCGACGCACTGCACCCCTCAGTCACCCACCAGTCCACAGGCGTTTCAGCGCGCCGGGTGGAAAAGCAGATCAAGGAAAAGCAGGGCACCGCGCCCTTGCACTTTCATTACCTGTCGACCTTCGCCTCCAGCTTTGACCAGTGGGACTCGGTACAGACGGTCAACTTCCCGCACGGCCATGGCATCCTCAAGGCCTACATGGGACTGCGGCCGACCGACCCGGACACGCAGGAATACGAGGCCGTCATGCGTCAGGCCTATGGGCCCGAAAAAACCGAGGAATTTCTCTCGCGCAGCATCCACCATGTGCTGATCTACCCCTATCTGTCGGTGCAGTCGCCGCTGCAACAGGTGCGCTGTCTGCGGCCGCTGGGACCGGACAAGACCCTGTCCGAGATCTGGCACTTCCGCCTCAAGGGCGCGCCCGAAGCCATCTACCGCCGCTCCATGTGGTACTTCAACCTGGTCAATTCGCCCGCGACCATGATCAATGCCGACGACCTGGAGAACTGGACCCGTGGCCAGAACGGGCTGCAGTCCAAGGGCAACGACTGGGTGAGCTTTCACCGCAACATGGGCGGCGACACCGAAAAAGACGGCGTGCTTTATTCCAACAACGGCACCTCCGAAGTGGTGATGCGCAATCAGTTCAAGGCCTGGCGCAACTACATGAGCAACGCCAACACCACCACCACTGCCTGAAGAGGAGCATCCCCATGTCACAGACCCAGGTCAAACAAGCCCTCGGCACCGGTGTTGTCATCGAGGCGGTGCAGTCGCTCACCGGCGCGGAATCCATCGCCCCCGACCACATGGGCCGCAGCCGCGAAAGCGCGGTCGGCTACATCCCGCAAAGCGTGACCGTCGAGCCGGCGCTGCTTCGCGACGTGCAGGTGCTGCTGACGCAGCAGGCGGCCATGCTCGATGCGCGGCGCTGGAACCAATGGATGGAGCTGTTCACCGACGACGGCGTGTACTGGATGCCGGCCGCGCCCGAGCAGACCGACTGGGCCTCGCAGCCGTCCATCTTTGCCGAAGACCGCCTGCTCATGGAGGTCCGGGCCAACCGTCTGCTGCACCCCAACGCCTGGTCGCAGGCCGCGCATTGGGCCACCCATCACCTGCTGGGCACCACCCTGGTCGAGCAGGTCCAAGGCGGCAGCCTGCAGACCTACACCCCCTTCCAGATGCTCGAGGTGCGGCGCGACAAGGTGCGCCAGTTCGGCGGCAGCTACCGCCACCAACTGGTGCAGCAAAACGGTCAATGGAAAATTCGCTTGCAGCGGGTCGATCTGTTCAATGCCCAGGCCAGTTACGATTACGTGATCCAGGCTTGGGTATGAACATTCATGTGGAAACCCCCAGAACGCATTAAATTTTTTCCTTCGCTCGGGCACCTGCCCACTCGGCAGGAGGCCCAGGCCGCACAACTGTTCAGCCCGGTTCAGCTCGGGCCACTGAGCCTGCGTCATCGCACCTGGGTGCCGGCGATGGTGCCCTGGCGCTCCAACGAAGAGGGCGAGGTCACCGAGGACGTGATCCAGTGGTACGCCCGTTTCGCGCAGGGCCAGCCGGGGGCGATCGTCATCGAGGCCACGGGCATTCGCAATGTGCCCAGCGGGCCTTTGCTGCGCATTGGCGATGACCGCTATGTCGATGGCCTGCGCCGGCTCACCCGAGCGGTGCATGAGGCCAGCGGCGGCCACACCCGCCTGCTGATTCAGCTCATCGACTTCCTGCGCATACGCCGGCGGCCCGATCCGCAGGTGTTTTTCGAGCGGCATCTGGCCCTGAGTCCGGCGCTGCTGGAACGGGCCGGCTTGCAGGGCGTCTCGCCTGAGGCGGCTCGGCAGGTGCTGTTCGAACGCGGGCCCGAGCAATGGCGGACCTTGCTCGACCCGCGTGATTGGGAAAGCCTGCAATACGGCGCGCGTGAGCAGGTGGGCGATCTGCATCTGCCCCACATCCGGCAACTGCCCCAGGAACTGCCCGATCTTTTCGCCCAAGCGGCCCTGCGCGCCCGCGATGCGGGCTTTGACGGCGTGGAACTGCACTACGCGCACGCCTACACCATGGCCTCGTTTTTGTCGGCCACCAACCAGCGCGATGACGGCTATGGCGGTTCGCGCGAAGGCCGGGTGCGACTGCCCCTGGAGGTCTATCGCGGTGTGCGTGCGGCCGTTGGTTCGGGCTACGCTGTGGGCTGCCGCTTCTTGGCCGAGGAATGCATCGAAGGGGGCAGCACCCTGGACGACAGCAGCTGGTACGCCCTGCAGTTTGCGCAGGCCGGCATGGACTTCCTGTCGACCAGCCGAGGCGGCAAGTTCGACGACGCCAAGCAACCGAGCATCGGGCAGACCGCCTACCCCTACACCGGTCGCAGCGGTTACGAATGCATGCCGCAATACCTCTCCGATGCCCGCGGCCCCTTCGGTCGCAATCGCGAGGCCACCGCGCGCATCCGCCAGCTCATCCGTCAAGCGGGTCTGCAAACCCCTGTGGTGTGTACCGGCGGGGTCCACAACTTCGAGATGGCCGAGGCCATGCTTGCGGCCGGCGACTGTGAC
>JAXITB010000138.1:0-7029 GCA_034680305.1 Polaromonas sp.
GATGCACCTGCCCGACGACAGCTGCCCACGGCAGACCTACATGGGCCTGATCGCGCAGCTCAAGTCGCTCACGCCTTCAGTGCCGGTGATGGGTCTGGGCCGCATCACCGACCCGGCCGAGGCCGAAGCCATTTTGGACCGGGGCGAGGCCGACCTGATTGCGCTGGGCCGCTCACTCATCGTCGATCCGGCCTGGCCGCGCAAGGCCCAAGCGGGCCAGGCCAGCGAGATCCGATACTGCGTCTCCTGCAACACCTGCTGGAAGACGATCAACCAAAACCGGCCCATGGCCTGCGACAACAACCCTCGCCTGGCCCAGGCCGACGAGCTCGACGACACGCTCGCGCCGGCCGAACACCCGCGCAAGGTGGCGGTGATCGGCGCCGGCATAGCCGGTCTGCAAGCGGCCGTGACGGCGGCCGGGCGTGGACACACGGTCAAGGTCTGGGGCCGTTCGGCCGAGGTCGGCGGCAAGACGCGCCTGATGGCCCGCCTGCCGCTGGGCGAATCGATGTCGAGCATCTACGACCACCAGTGGGTCAGCGCCGGGCGTCTGGGCGTTGAGTTCGCGCTTGGCCAGGCGGTCACGGCCGATGAGGTGCTGGCCTGGCAGCCCGATGCGGTGGTGCTGGCCACCGGCGCCCAAATGACCTGGCCCATGGACCTGCCCACCAATTTACAGGGCCTGGTGCCCGACCTGCGGGAAGCCCTGGCCGAGCTGCTGCGAAGCCAAGGCCCGCAAAGCGGCACGGCGGTGATTTACGACCTCGACCAAAGCGACGGCACCTACGTCGCGGCCGAATACCTGCGCGACCGCTTCGAGCGGGTGGTGGTGCTCTCGCCGCGCGAGACCATTGCCGAAGAGGTGGTGCTGGTGGGCCGCCAGCGCATCCACCGGCGGTTTTTCGAGCGCGGCATCGAGGTCAAGACCTGGGTCGATCCGGTATGGACCGAGCGCTTTGAAAACGAGGCCTGCTTGCAATACCGCAGCGTCTTTGGCGGGCCACTGCAAGACATCGCCGACGTGGCATTTTTCGCCTACGCCTCGGCGCGGCGCCCGCTCAACGAGCTGCATCGGCCCTTGGTGGCAGCGGGCGTGAGCGTGACCTTGGTGGGCGACTGCCGCATCGCGCGCGACGCCCTGGCCGCCACCGCTGAAGGTCACGAGGCCGGTATGGCGGTGTGAGCCAGCAGGCCGACGCATGACTTTGAGCGCTGCGTCCAAAGCCCACAGCGCCCTGATTTGCGGCGCCGGCATTGCGGGCTGCGCCGTGGCCATCGGGCTGGCCCGGCTGGGCTGGTCGGTGCGTCTGATCGAACGCCAAACGGCTTGGCACTTTCAGAGCTCGGGCATCTTTGTTTACAGCAATGGACTGAGCCGCTTTGGCGAGCTGGGCGTGATGGCGGACATGGTGGGCAGCGGCTTTGTGATTGCCGATGGCCGCAATGTCTATCTGCACGCCGACGGCTCGCCCCTGGCCGAGACCTTCTACCCCAGCCACTACGCCGGCCAGACGCTGCCGCCCATCTTGGGCATCCGGCGGGCCGAGATGCATCGGGTGCTCTCGGCGCAGTTGGCGCGCCTGGGTGTGCAGGTGCAGCTGGGCACCACGGTGCAGGCCATCGAGCCACAGGCCGCGGGCGTGGGGCTCACCTTGAGCAACGGCGAACGAGTGCACTGCGACCTGCTGCTGGGCGCCGACGGCATTCGCTCACGGGTGCGCGAGTTGCTGTGGCCGCAGGTGCAGCCGCAATACTCGGGCTTCGGCGTGTGGCGCAGCGTGCACCGCCGCCCGCCCGAGCTGCGCGACAAGATCATGATGATGGCGCCAGGTCTGCGCCTGGGCATCATGCCCATCTCGCAGGAGCAACTGTATGTGTTCGGTACCGTCAGCGCCCCGGCCGGCACCTGGCACGAGCGAGCGCAATGGCCCAGCCTCATGCGCCAATGCTTTGCCGGTTTTGGCGGCCCAGTGCGGCGCTTTCTCGACGAACTGGGCACCGACTCGGAAGTGCTCTACACCGCCGTCGAAGAAATCGTGATGCCGGGCCCTTGGCATAACGGCCGGGTCTTACTGATGGGCGATGCCGCCCATGCGAGCACGCCCTTCATGGGTCAGGGCGGCGCCATGGCCGTGGAAGATGCGGTGATGCTCACGCGCCTGCTGGCCGGTGGCTTGCACATCGACGAGGCGCTGGCCGAGTTCAGCCGCATCCGCCCGCCGGTGTGCCAGTTCGTGCAAGAGGTCTCGCGGCAGGTGGGCGTCAGCGGCGCGCAGACCGACCCCGAGGCCCATCAGCGCATCACGCAAGCGGTGTCTGAAAGTGGGCAGGCGCGCGTCGATGACTTTTACCGGCGGCTCGAGGGCATGAGCGGCTGATCGGACAAGCCGGCCCACGCCGCTTCACGCGCCAGTCGAATCGGGCACCAAGCCGCGCAGACAGCCCAAAAAAGCCTGCGCAAACTGCTCGGCATCAAACAGCGCGCTGGCCTGCATCCGGCCGCGCATCTGCTGGCGCAGCGTGCTCAAGCGCTCACGATCGGCCGCCAGACGAACGCACACATCGACCAGTTGATCGGACGTGTCGGCGGCCAGTTCGGCCAGGCCGATGGCACGCAGCATGGCTGCCGACTGGCGCGCCACCGGCCGGTCGCCGCGCAGCGTGACCACTGGCACACCCATCCACAAGGCCTCGCAGGTGGTGGTGCCGCCAGAGAATGGGAAGGTGTCCAGGGCGATGTCGATGTCGCCATATTCCTCGAGCATGGCCTGGTGTGAGCTGGCACCGAACAGGATCAAGCGCGCGGGCGAGACGCCGCGTTGGCTGAACTGCTGGCGCAGCTCTTTTTTGAGCGCCGGCTCGATCAGGTTTTTCCACTTCAGGTGCAGCCGGCTGTCGGGCACGGCTCGCAAGACCGCAGCCCACAGGTCCAGCGTGGTCTGCGTGATCTTGCCGGTGTTGTTGAAGGAGCCAAAGGTGACGATGCCGTTGTCCAGGCAGGGCGGTGGCTGCACCGCCGGCGCGTAGGCCGGTGGACTGAAGCACATGCGAATCGGCTCGATCCAGGCCACCCGCTCGCTGAACAGACCATGGGACTCGCCCGGCGCGTGCTCACTGTCGAGCAAGATGTGGTCCATCTGCGCCAGGCCGGTGGTGGCGAAATAACCCAGCCAACTGAGCTGCAAGGGCGCGGCACGCCGGGCAAACACGCCCAGCCGGTGGCCAGCGGTGTGGCCCGACAGATCGATCAGCACATCGACCTGCTGCGAACGAATGACCTGCAACACCTGCTCGTCCGAGTAGCCGGCAATGCAGATCCAGCGCTCGAAGCTGGCCTGCAGTTCCTGGGTCACCGGGTCATGTTGGTACTGATTGGCAAAGGCCACCAGACTGAGGTGGGGCCGCAGGCGGGGCAACACGCTCTTGAGAAACCAGCCCACCGGATGCGCGCGCAGATCGGCCGAGACCAGGCCCACGCGCAGGCGCCCACGCTGACGCAGCAGCGGCGCCAGGGTGGCCACCTCGATCGGCAAGCCCGCTGGTGCATCAGCGGCCGGCGGCGTCGCCGAATAGGCTTGGGCCATCAGCGCGCAGGCTTTGCGGTGCAACTCGGCCGCATCGTGGCGGTCCGAGTACTGCAAGGTCATGAGGTAGTTGGACGCGTACTTGAGCCCGTCCGGTTGACGCATCAGGCGCTCAAAGATCTCGAGGCTGGCTTCGATCTGCATGCTCTCGTGCAGACAGCCGGCCAGGTTGACCAGACTTTGCACATGATGCGGGTCGCGCTTGAGCGCATCTTCATAGTGCTGGCGGGCCCGCGTCAGATAGCCCTGCTGCTGGGCCACCAGACCCAGGCCGTCGTGTGCGCCGGGGTGATCGGGCTGCAGGCTCAAAGCCTGCGAGAAGGTCTGGGCCGCCTCGTCAAAGCGCCGCTGCGCCAGCAGCACCAGGCCCAGATTCAGGCTGGCCTCGATCAGGCTGGGCTGCAAGTGCAAGGCATTGCGCAGCGCATGCACCGCCTCGTCATTGCGGCCCAGGCTGTGCAGCGTCAGGCCCAGGTTGGTGAACACATCGGCGCGCGGGCCATGCTGCGCCATGATGGCCTGAAAGCCGCGCACCGCATCTTCCAGCGCGCCTGCCTTGGCCCACTGTGTGGCCTGCTCCACCGACTGCGCCAGGGACTGCTGCATGAGAGGGGTCATCAGGCCAGCCGCCAGCGGCTTACCAAGCGCTGCGGTACGACAGTGTCAGCGCGCGGCCCAGTCGGCCTTGGAAGCGATCAGCGCCCAGGCTCAGTCCGACCTCGGACCCCTTGGACAGCACCTGCCGCAGCGAGACCGCCACCATGGAAGCGCTCGACTCGGCGTCCATGCCTGGCGTGGTGAAGGCCGCAGCGGTGCTCACAAAGCGCTGCTCGATCAAAGGCGAGCGCTCGCTGTGGCGCGACCACTCCCAGTGCGTGGCCCAGTGCAGGTCGCGACTGGACCAACCACTGGCCTTGCCCGACCAGCGCCAGCCCAAGGCAGTGGCGTGGCTGTAGCCGCGATGCTCGGACACCTGCAGACCCAACTCCTCGGCGCCTGTTTCGGTGTAGGCCGATCTTTCCTGCATGCGCCAGGCCAGGCGCACGAAGGGCTCCATCTTGACCTGCGCGGCCAGGTCGAAGGCATAGCTCAAACCCGCACTGGCCTGGACATGGCTGTCTTTCGGGTGAGCGCGTGCGGAAACCGCTGCCTGCTCGGGCAAACGAATCGACCGGGTCTGCTCGCTGGTGCCGCTCCCAAAACCCAGGGCATAACTGACCGTAAAAGCCCCCAGGGGGCTCAGGCCGTAAAGCGAAGCCTGACGGTAAGAGCCTTTGGACTGGAAGTCGTCGGAGTGGCTGCTTTGCTCGATCACCGACACACTCAGGCCCAAACGGTCGCCACCGGCCGAGATCACGGTGTCGGTGCCCACGCTCACGCCCTGATAACCCAGTCGCTGCGACAGACCGTCCGATTCAAAACGGCTGCGCCAGACCGGCGCGCTGGCCCACCAGCGCGCACCGGAGGCCTGTGCGCCTGAGTTGTGCGAAAACCGTGGCATCAAAGACGAGGTGGGGGCCGCATCAGAGGCCGCAAAGCCCAGGCTTTGAGCCTCACGCGAGAACTGCTGGCCCATCTGCGACTGCGCCACCGAGTTGCCCAAGCTGGCATGGCTCGTCAAGCGCGGCATGAGGGCCTCGACCGTCGCCGCCGGCGCGGCCGAAATCTGCTCGATCGCGCTGCTCAATCCCGGGCCGACCGGGCCCGTGCGCATTCCGTGGATCGCCTGGGCCACCGACTTGCCAGCCTGCGAAACCACCGCTTGCGACAAGTCGCGGCGAGCGATCTGGATACTCAGGCCCGAGGTGCTCTGCGTCGGCGTCAGCGTGTAGCCCGACGGGGCCTGATCGGTTTCGATGCGGCTGAAGCTGACCTGGCCGGGCGTGCCCAAGGTGATGATGGGCACGCTGATCGACCCCGAGCTCGCCGCATGGGCCGCCGACAGAGAGGCCCTGGCCAGGCGGTAGGTCAAAGCGCCATCCAGCGTGGCCTGACCAGAAACCCGCAAGGGCACCTGGCCGCCACTGGCTTGCACCAGATTGATCACGGCACCCGGGTGATTGACCAAAGCACCGCCGACCTGCAGCGAGCCGGCGCCCACGTCCACCGTGCCGCGATTGGTCAGGCTGCCGACCGAAGCCTCGGCCTGCAACTGCGCACCCGCAGCCACCGTGACGGCACCGCTGGCCCCCGCAGCCAGAACCAGACGACCGGCCTGCACCTGCGCGTCGGCCGGCACGGACTGGGTGACCGTCAGTTGGCCACTGCCCAGCTTTTCCACCGGGGCACCGACACCCCAACTGCCCTGCAACTGGACCACCACATTGGATGGCACATTCAACGCGGCGCCGCCTCCGTCCAAATCGATCGAGCGCGCACTGCTCAGGGACTGACGGATGACCACAGTCTGACCGGCTGGCCGCAAGGGGGTGCGGGCCGAACCCTGCGAGCCATCGTCCAGCAAGGGCTGCTCGATCGAAGCCAGCTGCCCGGCCACATAACTGTGCGTGGCCACAAGCGCCTGGGTGGCCGCCTGCGCCGGGACGTAGTAGCCCTCAGGGGCCGCGGTGACCACAGTCGCTGCTGATCCCGGCACGAAGTAACCGGCCGAGGCCGGGGTCTGACTGATGGCAGCCGTGGTGGCCACGAAATAACCCGGCTGGGCGGCAAGACTGGTGATCGCGGCGGAGGCAGGCACGAAATAGCCCAAGGCGGCCGGCGTCTGCGAACTGGCGGCCGTGGTCGCGACGTAGTAGCCCGGCGCCGCCGGGGTAGATGCCGACACGCCGGCCATCGATACAAAATAGCCTTGGGAGGCTGGGGTCTGACTCACCGCTGCGGTGGTGCTCACAAAATAACCGGGCTGTGCCCGTTCTGCCGCCGTGGCTGCAGCCCCGGGCACGTAATACCCCCAGGTGGCTGGCGTCTGGCTGACGGCCGAGGCGTTGGCCACGTAGTAACCCGGTGTGGCCGGCGTCTGGGAGCTTGCAGCCGCCACGGCCACGTAATGGCCCAGGGCCGCCGGGGTCTGCGAGACGGCCGCGGTCACTGGCACGTAATAGCCCGACGCTGCCTGAAGAGCCGCCGACATACCGGCGCTCGAGACATAGTAGCCCCTTGAGGCCGGGGTCTGACTCACCGCAGCGGTGGTGCTCACAAAATAGCCCGGCTGCGCCTGCTCTGCCACAGCCGCTGAGGCCCCTGGCACATAAAAACCCCGCTCGGCTGGCGTCTGGCTGACGGCCGAAGCGTTGGCCACGTAGTAACCCGGAACGGCCGGCGTCTGGGAGCTTGCAGCCGCCACGGCCACGTAATGCCCCAGGGCCGCCGGGGTCTGCGAACTGGCCGCGCTCGTGGGAACGTAAAAGCCGGCTCTGGCGGGCTCGGCCATCGCTGCCGCCGAGCTGGCCACGAAATAACCGGGCGAGGCCGGCTCCGGCGC
>JAXITB010000139.1:0-7006 GCA_034680305.1 Polaromonas sp.
CGTGCAGCTGCCTTCTGGCGGTGCGATCGTGATCGACCACACCGAAGCCCTGGTTTCTGTGGATGTGAACTCGGCCCGCGCCATCAAGGGCGGCGACATCGAAGAAACCGCCACCCGCACCAACCTCGAAGCCGCGGACGAAGTGGCCCGCCAGATGCGTCTGCGCGACCTCGGTGGCCTGATCGTGATCGACTTCATCGACATGGAAGAGGCCAAAAACCGCCGCGAGGTGGAAAACCGCCTGCGCGATGCGCTGCGTCAGGACCGCGCCCGCGTGCAGTTCGGCTCGATCAGCAAGTTCGGCCTGCTCGAGATGAGCCGCCAGCGCTTGAAGCCTGCGCTGAGCGAAGGCGCCTCCATCCCCTGCCCCCGTTGCGGCGGTGCGGGCCACATCCGCGACACCGAAAGCTCGGCACTGCAGATCCTGCGCATCATCCAGGAAGAGTCCATGAAGGACAACAGCGCCGCCGTGCATGCCCAGGTGCCGGTGGAAGTGGCGTCTTTCCTGCTGAACGAGAAACGCTCGGAAATCGCCAAGATCGAGTTGCAGCAACGCATCAATGTGCTGTTGGTGCCCAACAAGTCGCTGGAAACACCCCATTACAAGCTCGAGCGCCTCAAGCACGACGACCCGCGCCTGGACCGCATCGAAGCGAGCTACAAAATGGCCGAGGAAATCGAAGACGCCACGACGGTGACACGCCGCTCGCAAGAGCCCACCAACAAGCAAACACCGGTCATCAAGGGCGTGCTGCCCGACGCCCCTGCGCCTGTGGCCCCGCCCAAGCCCGAAACAACCGTGGCTGCGGCCAAGCCCGTGGCTCAGGCCGCGGCACCGGTCGCAGCCCCCGCGGCGAGCGCCTCCGGCGGTTTCTTTGGCTGGCTGAAAAACCTGTTCGGCGGCGCATCGGCCGAGCCTGTCGCCGCGCCAGTGGTCAAAAAAGACGAGAAAACCCGCGAAGCCCGCCGCGACGGCGAGCGCCGAGAGGGTGGACGTGAATCGGGCCGCGACGGCCGCCGTGGTGGCCGTGATGGCCGCCGTGGCGAGCGCAGCGAAGGTGCCACGGGTGAAGTGCGTGCATCCCGTGAAGGTGGACGCCGTGGCGAAGGCCGCAGCGCCGAAGGGCGCCTGGAAGGGCGAGAAGGCGAAGCCCGACCAGCCCGTGGTGAGCGCTCAGAGCGTGGTGAACGTGCCGAACGCGCCAATGGTGATCGCCCCGCCCGCGAAGGCCGCCGTGACGGCCGCTCCCCAGCCCGCCAAGACAACCTTGGCGAAGGCCAGCGCGTTGAAGCCATGGGCGAAGGCCGCGGCGATGCCTTGCCCGGTTTGACCAACGAAGGCAGCGAAGTTCGCCAAGAGCGCCAAGAACGGGCCCCCCGTGAAGGCCGCCGTGAACGTGGCGAGCGCGGGGGTGAAGGCCGCCGTGAACGGGGTGAACGCACCGAACGCCGCCCGGTTGATGCCGCCGATGGCAGCGCGATTGAACCTGCATTGGGCGCCGACACGGCATCCGAGGCCAACGCAGGTACAGAGCTTGGCGGCGCAAGCGAGAGCAGTGAACGGCGGGAACGCCGCTCGCGTGACCGCTACGGTCGGGACCGCCGTGAACGCGCTGGCGAAGCACGACAGGAACAAGCAGGCGATCAAGCCACCGCTCACGTGCCTGCCGAGCCAAGCCACCTGAGCGCCGATGCCCCCATGGAAGATCGCCCTGCCCCACGCTCTTATTTCGAGCGCGCCCAAGCTGCGGCAAGCACGCCGGTGCCGTCCGAATCGGTCCCACCGGCCGCCCTCGAGGTAACTGCTCCAGCATCTGACGCGCCTGCAGCCCCTGTGGTGTCTGTCACTGCGCCAACACTGGCCCCCGTGGCCGATGCGTCGGCCCCAGCCGTGCCCACGACCAGTGAGGCCCAGGGCGCCGCTGAACAGACCGCCAAAGTCAGCGCCCCCAAGGAAGCCCCCAGCGTCGGCCTGCCTGCCGTAGCCAGCTACACACTGCCCATCGACAGCCTGCAGCAGGTGGCTCAAAGCTCTGGTCTGGTGTGGGTGAACTCGGACAGCGCCAAGGTCGCTGCCGTGCAAGCGGCCATCGCCGCAGAGCCCCAAGCCGTTCGCGTGCCGCGTGAGCGTCCGCCTGCGGTGGTGCTGAACGAAGGCCCCTTGGTGCTGGTCGAAACGCGCAAAGACCTGAAGACGCTGCAAGTGCCGTTCTGATGGCCGCCAAGGGCGCGCAAGTGCCATGAAAAAACCGGGCCTCAGCCCGGTTTTTTCATGCAGGGCCCGACAGCGCTTCAGTCCGTTGACACGCTGGCGGCCTGCTTCCAGGCGGCAGCGGCTTGCGCCAGGTCCTGACGCTGCTCGGCCAATTCAGCCAGGGCCATCCAGGCTTTGCGCTGCAGCACAGGGATTTGCAGGTTTTTGACGGCCTGACCCAAAAGGCTTTGGGCCTTGCCCCACAGACGCTGACGCAGGCACAGCATGCCAGCCAGGTATTGCAGGTGCGCGGCCCTGGGTTGCGCCTGCTGGGCACTCTCCACTCGGGACAGCCAGACAAAGGCGTCCTCGGCCTCCATCCCGGTCAAGCCGGCGTCAAAGGCCTGGACCACCCGCAGCAACTGCGCGTCCGACCAGCTCAGGGGCATGGCTTGCATCGGCACCCACAGCTCTTGCAACCACAGACGGGCTGTGGCAGCGGGTCCTCCGAGCTGCAACCACCGCAAGGCCGCCTCGGCCGCCACCAGGGGCATCAGGCGTTGGGCGGGAGACAAGCGCTTCCAGACCCGTTGCAGGGCCTCGGCATCGTGCGTCTGGGCCAGCAACTCCAAAATCAGGCGGGTCATCAGGCTTTCGGCTGCCGCCGGAGAAAACGCGCGGTGCTTGGCCAGCAAAGTGGCTGTTTCCAGGGCCTGCGCCGTCTGGCCTGTCAAACGGGCCGCCTTGAGCTGCAGCCGCATGGCGACCATGCGTCGCCCAGCGGCGGCGGGCAAGGCCCTGAGCCGCTCCAGGCTGGCCGCGGCATCGCGGTCGTCGAGTGACCATCGGGCTGCGCGCAGCTGCGTACCCTCCAGCAGGCTCTGGCGCTCGGCCCCCACACTCGCTTGCGCTTGTGCAAAGGCCTGGTCCAGGTGATGTTGCCTTTGCACCTTGTCCTGCAAGGCATGGCTGGCCTCGGCGGCCATGATGTGGGCCAGGGTTCGCAAGGACACCGCATGGTCCAGCACCACGCCCGAGGTCTGCAACAGGGCTTCCTTGACCAGCGTCTGCTCGGCCGCCTTGCGTGCCCGCAAATACCGCCCCGCCATCAAATGGCCCATCGAATCGAGCAAGGCCGCATGGCTGGCCCGCTCTTTTTGCTGTTGCCGCCAGCGCTGCGCCTTTTTGGGCAAGGCCAAAAAGGCTTCAAGCGCCCGCTGCGCCAGGATCACCAGCAGCACCACCGACAAGACAGCCAGGAACGCAAGGTTGAGGGACAGGTCAATCCGGTGCGGAAACAAAAACAGGGTCACGGTGCCCTGGTTGTTGCCCGCCAGCCAGGCCCCTGCCGCCGCCAGGGCGAACAAGGTGATGAGCCACAAGGCAGCGCGCATGGTGGCTTACCTTCCTGCCGCTGCGGTGTTCAAAGCCGTCAGCGAGGCATCGATGCGTGGCAGCTCGGCAGTGCGCAGCTGTTCGCTGGTTTGTTCGAGCAACTGCAGCAACTGGGTGGTGCGCCGCGACTGGGGCTCGGCATAGCGGCGCACCAGCACGGCGGCGGCCCCCAGGTCATTGCGCACACTGTCTTTTTGCCGCGCCAGCAGGCCCAGGCGGGCATTGAGCAGTTTGAGTTTGAGGTTCTCACGCAAAAAGAACGCCTGCTCGGGCGAGAGCAAGGCCGCCTCGGGAGCATCGATGCGGCTGACCCGCACCAGGCCCTTGAGTTCATCGGCCATGCGCGCCAGGCCCGTTATCCACCAAGAGGGCGGTGTTGGTTCGCCCGAGGCAGCCTCCGCCTGCTGGCGGATCTGGCTTTGCGAGGCGCGCGCCGCATTGGCCAGGACCAGGCCCTCCAACAAGGCCACCCCTTCGTCGAGTTTGCCCATCACAGCCGGGATGTCAAAAGCCGGCATGTTTTTCAGGCGCTCCAGATCTTTTTCAAGGGCCCGCGAAACCGGCGTCAGGCGCGGCTGGGCAGCACGCTGGACCCGCTTCTGGGCCGACTGCAAGGCCGCCAGCAAAGGCTCGGTGCTGCCGCTCATCTGGGCTTGCTGCTGGGCAATGCGCAAAGCCGATTCAATGTCCACCACCAGGGTTTCATCGCGCGAGCGCGAGAGACTTTGCATCAATTCTTCCAGCTGGGTGCGCTGCAAGGCCACCTCGGACAGGCGGGCTTCCATGAGCGAGACGCGGGCGGCGCTGTCTTGCACAATTTCCTGCGCCTGCTTGGCCCAGGTCTTGGCCTCCAGCGCCTGCAAACCCGTGTCGGCGCTTTGGCGTGCCAGTTGTTCCTGAATGTGTGAGAGCTTTTGCCACAGCAACACCGAAACCAGCAGGGCGATCGCAGCCACAGTCCCCACCAAGGCCAAAAGCCAGCGGGTGGACGGCGCAATCGGCAATGTTTTGGCCGGTTCGGGCCCAGGCGGGGCTTTGGGTTCGCTGTCGAAAGCAGCGTCAGAGGGCGAGGTCATGGCAGCGATTTTATCGACTGGGCTTGTGCATCCAGGCCTGCAGGCACCAGATCCACCCGTCCCCAGCCCAGTTGCTTGAGCCGCTGGGCAATGCGCGGATGCGTGGCCAGCGCACGCGCCTGCGCCAAAGGCAGCTCAGGGCAGGCCTGCAAGAGGTGTTGCGCCGCCTCGGAACTGCTGAACAGCCAAGCGCTGCCATCGCCCAAGGCCTGCCGCGCCAGGCTTTGCTGCGCAGGCGTCAACGCGGGGGCCTGGCGCGCATAGGCCACGGTTTGCAACACCTGCAAGCCTGCGCTTTCCAGTTGCAGCGCCAGCCAGTCGCGTCCGGCCAACTGTCCCCGGGCATCGGCGCCGCGCACGATCAAGACCGAGGGCCTGGACGGGCCGGTGGCCACCTGCGCCCTGACCCGCTGCGCCACCAAGGCCCATAAAGCTTCCGAATCGAACTGGGGTGCGTCTTCACCCGGCGAATCGATCAGGCCCGCGGGCCAGCCTGCCGCCAGCAAAGCGGCTCGGGTGCCAGGGCCGGTCGACCAGGCGCGGCAGCTGGGCATCGGCAGTTCCGCAGGCCGGGCCCCCATGAAGAAACGCACCGCATTGGCGCTGACAAACATCACCGCCAAATGGCTGGCCAGCCCCTGCCAGACTTGCGCCAGGGCCATGGGCTCGGGCAAGGCAACAATTTCGATCAGGGGCAAGGTCTCACAGCGCACACCCCGGGCCTGCAAAGCGTCGGCCCAAGCCTGGGCCTCATGCCCGGGCCGGGTCACGATCACCCGCCAGGGGGCGGCGGCCAAAGAAACTGAAGACGCCAGCGCCATGTCAGCGCCAGAGCTCAATGCGCTCCGCCGTCGCGCAGGGCTTGCGCCACGCTCAGGCCCAAGGCCTCGGCGGCCTGCAGGCCATCGGTGCTGGCCTGCGCGTTCGCCGTGACCAGGGTGGTGGCCCCTTGCGGGTCGCCCCAGGCCGCTTGCAGCTGGAGCACCCCTCCCTCGATGGTGGCGTGCGCCGCCAAAGGCATGGAGCAGCTGCCCCCCATGGCGCGACTCACAGCCCGCTCAGCCGCCACACGCCGCCAAGATGGCGCATCGGCCAGCTGCGCCAGCAGGGCGCGCAAATCCGCCCGGTCACTCCGGATTTCAATGCCCAAAGCGCCCTGCCCCGCGGCAGGCAGCATTTGCTCGGTGTCAAAAATGTGCCGAATCCGCTCCGTCAGCCCCAGGCGTTTGAGGCCCGCCGCCGCCAGCACAATGCCCGCGTACTGGCCCTCATCGAGTTTGCGCAGGCGCGTATCCAGGTTGCCGCGCAAGGGCTCGATCTTCAAATCGGGGCGCAAGGCCCGCAACAGCACGGTGCGCCGCAGGCTTGATGTACCCACCACGGCGCCGGGCGGCAAGTCTTCGAGGCGGGCGTATTGCGGCGAGACCCAGGCGTCACGCGGGTCCTCGCGCAGCATCACGCAGGCCAGCTCAAAGCCCTCGGGCATGTCCATGGGCACGTCCTTGAGCGAATGCACCGCGATGTCGGCGTGGCCCTCTTGCAGGGCCACCTCCAGTTCCTTGACGAACAAGCCCTTGCCGCCCACCTTGGAGAGACTGCGGTCCAGGATCTGGTCTCCTTGGGTCGTCATGCCCAGCAACGTGACTGTGCAGCCCAGGCCCTCGAGCAAGGATTTGACATGTTCGGCCTGCCACAGAGCCAAACGGCTCTCGCGGGTGGCGATGACGATGGCGGCTTGTTTGGACTCGGTCACAGCGGGAATTCCTGAAAAAATTTTGACCCCATCAAAATGAAATCAACGCCTCATTTTGTCTTTCATGTCAATGCTAGCATGACGTCAAGGAAAATTGACACCGCCATCACGACCACTTACACCCCGCCGAGCACACGATGAAACAGGCCGCCCCCGACCCCGCCTTGACCGATCCAGCCCCTGCGCGCAGCTCACCGCGCGAAAAACGTGACAGCGAGCGCCCCTTGGTTGAAGACATCCGCTTGCTGGGCCGCATTCTGGGCGATGTGATCCGGGTGCAAGAAGGCCCCGAGGCTTACGAGCTGGTCGAGCAAATCCGCAAGCTCTCCGTGGCTTTCAGGCGCGACGCCGACCACGAGGCCGACAAGGCCCTGAAAAAACTGCTCAAAAGTCTCAGTGGCGACCGCGCTGTGAGCGTGATCCGTGCCTTCACCTACTTTTCGCACCTGGCCAACCTGGCCGAAGACCGCCACCACATCCGACGCCGTGCCATCCACGAGCGAGCGGGCCACACCCAAGAGGGCAGCATCGATGTGGCGCTGCAGCGTCTGCGCTGGGCGGGCATCACGCCGCGCAGCATCTCGGACA
>JAXITB010000140.1:0-7003 GCA_034680305.1 Polaromonas sp.
GTGCAGGTGCAGGTGCAGGTGCAGGTGCAGGTGCAGGTGCAGGTGCAGGTGCAGGTGCGGGTGCGGGTGCGGGTGCGCCTTGTGCCGCCTTGAAGATGTTCAGGAATTGGTAGGCGCTCTGGGCCACACCACTGTAGGTATTGATCGGCGTTAAGCCGGTGCTCGACTGGGCGATGTCCCGGTTGAACGACCAGTACGACAGCAGGCCGATGCCATTGGCCTTGACGAAGTCGGCAATGGTTTGGGCGTCGCCCAGGGTGAACACGGTCCAGTCGTCGTTCCAGCCGATCATCGGGGTGATGCCCATCATGGCGTGGATCTGCGCGCGTGTTTTGGCGGGGAAGATCAGCTGGATCTGATCGGCCGTGGCCTTGAACGACACGATGGAGGCTTGAGCCAGGTTGGGCGGCGAGATCATGGTTTTGACGTTCTCGGCGCCGAAGGTCATGGTCATGGCGTTGACCATGCTCACCCGCACGCCCGATGCCGCTGCGCCCTTGATCAGGTTGATGCTGGCCTCGTTCAGGCCGCGAAACCAGGCGGGCAGGGTGAAGGAGGTGTAGAGGTCCGGGTACTTGGCTTGCAGCCGAACCAGTACGCGGTTGCGCCTGGCTGTGGCATCGGTGTTGCTCAGCTGCGGTCCTTCCACGTCCCAGTCGATCCGGCGGGTGCCCGAGTCCTGGATCAGCTTGTCCAGCAGGGCCAGCAATTGGTCGTCGGTACAGGCAACTTCAGCATAAATGCCATCGGCGCCGCCCATGGAGATGATGAGCCGTCCGCCCTGGGCCACGAAGTTGCGTGCGTCGGGCAGCATGTTCGTCAAGGTGGCATCGAGCGCGCAGCTGCCGCGTGTGATGCCAAAGGCCAGGGTGGCGCTGGTCAGCCCGGCGTTTTTCTGGGCGGCGCTCAGGGTGCCGGGGCCCCAGCTTTGAAAGTAGGGCGCGATCTCGGCGGCCTGTGCCAGGCTGGCGGTGCACAGAGCGGCAGCCAGGGCCAGGGTTTTCAGGCGATGGCGGTTCGTGGCAGAACTCAAGGAGCGGGTGTTGGATGGGCTCGGTGCGGTGGTCAAAGGGTAGGTCATGGTGTGGCAAACGTCGGTCAGACGCCTTCTCGTGTTTCGTCAGACAAGGCTGCGCCCTTTCGCGCTTGGCCAAATATTGGCGACGCGAATGTGCAGGGTGCAGATGGGACGCTGCTGTGACCGGGCTGGTTTTGTGCTCCGGTGCCTCTTGCTGGCTCAGCGTTGGGGCAGATGCTAAAAGCGCCGGATGGGCTTGCGGTGCCTGGCGCCGGTGCAGATGTAAGCGACTGCGTCGAGGCGGCGCAGCGCGGTCAAGCTGGGCACGTTTGTTACGGTCCGACACACGAAGCGGGCCGGCACCTCACCACCTTGGGACCCTGGGGCGGATGGGGTCTGGGGCTGCAGCCTGTTGGGCTTGGCTAAAATTGCTTGTCAAATCAACGAGCTGCCGCCCGTCCGAGCGCTGGCCAACCCACTTCCTATGAGCCAGAAAGACAGTGCCGCAACATCGCTAGAGGGGCTGCGCAAATGGCGTGAGGCCGTTCCCAATGACCGCATGGCCCATGCGGTCAAGGACCTGCTGCGCATGATTCAGCGGGCCATGCAGATCAGGCTGGCCGTCCACTCGGTCTCCATCGGGCAGTGGGTGTTTCTGCGCATCCTTTGGGAGCGTGATGGCATCACCCAGCGCGAGTTGAGCGAATTGGCCGGGGTCAGTGAGCCCACCACCTACAGCGCGCTACTGTCGATGGAGAAGCTTGGCCTGATCACGCGCCAGAAATTGGCGGGCAATATGCGTAATCTCAGCGTTTGTCTGACACCAAAGGGGCGCTCGCTCAAGGCCACCCTGGTGCCGCTGGCCGAAGAGGTCAATTCTGTGGCCATCAACGGCTTGTCAGCGCAGGAAGTGGCCGCTTTCAAGCAGACCCTGCTGCGCATGGTTGCCAACCTTGAGGCCGATGAGTCCACCGCCGCCGAACTACCGCCCGACGGTGACGGACGGTGACTCAGGAGCCTCGGGTGATCGGCATTTCGACGTCCTGGTGAGTGGCCAACTGGCGGGCCAACTCCAGCTTGGCCAGCGAGGCGCGGTGCACCTCATCCGGGCCGTCGGCAAAGCGCAGGGCGCGTTGCCAGACGTACGAGTAAGCCAGCGGAAAGTCGTCGGACATGCCGCCACCGCCGTGGGCCTGGATGGCCCAATCGATCACCTTGGCGGCCATGTTGGGGGCCACCACTTTGATCATGGCGATTTCGGCCTTGGCGACCTTGTTGCCCACGGTGTCCATCATGTAGGCGGCCTTGAGTGTCAGCAAGCGGGCCTGCTCGATCATGCAGCGCGACTCGGCAATGCGCTCATGCCAGACCGATTGCGCCGACACCGGCTTGCCGAAGGCGATGCGGCTGTTGAGGCGACTGCACATCAATTCAAGCGCACGCTCAGCCGCGCCGATGCTGCGCATGCAGTGGTGGATGCGGCCGGGCCCCAGGCGCCCTTGGGCGATCTCGAAGCCGCGCCCTTCACCCAGCATCAGGTTGCTCACTGGCACCCGCACGTTCTCGAGCAGCACTTCCATGTGGCCGTGCGGTGCGTCGTCGTAGCCGAAGATGGGTAGGTGGCGCAGGATCTTGATGCCGGGCGTATTGGCCGGCACCAAGACCATGGACTGCTGCGAATGCCTGGGCGCTTCGGGGTCGGTCTTGCCCATGACAATGAAAATGGCGCAGCGTGGATCGCCCACGCCAGAGGACCACCACTTGCGGCCGTTGATGACGTAGTGGTCGCCGTCGCGCTCGATGGAGCACTGGATGTTGGTGGCATCCGACGAGGCCACGGCGGGCTCGGTCATGAGGAAGGCCGAGCGGATCTCGCCGCGCACCAGTGGCTCGAGCCATTGGTCTTTGTGTGCTTCGGTGCCGTAGCGCTCGATCGTTTCCATGTTGCCGGTGTCGGGCGCATTGCAGTTGAACACCTCCGGGGCCCAGTGCACCCGCCCCATGATCTCGCACAGGGGTGCGTACTCCAGATTGGACAGCCCTTCGGGTGCGCGCGGTGAATGCGGCAGAAAGAGGTTCCACAGGCCCGCAGCCCGAGCCTTGGGTTTGAGCTCTTCGATCAGCGTGAGCGGGATCCAGGCATTGCCCTTGGCCCGGTTGGCGGCGATCTCTTCATGGAAGCGGTGCTCGTTGGGGTAGATGTGCTCGTCCATGAAGGCCAGCAGTCGCGCTTGCAACTGCTTGACTTTGGGGGTGTAGTCGAAATTCATGAGCCGTGCTCCTTGGGTTGGTGGTGTCTCGGGTTTCAGTGGGCGCCAGCGCGCTGGGCGAACTGCCAGGCCAGCTCGGCCAGGGGCCGGGCCCCCGCGCCCGAGGCCTTGGCCTGATCGCTCGAAGCGGTACCGTCTTCCGCGCGTTTGGCGATGCCTTGCAAGATGGCGGCAATGCGGAACAGGTTGTAGGCCAGGTAGAAGTTCCAGTCGGCCGGCGTGGGCGGGGCGGTCTGGGTGCGCTGGCAGTAGCGCTGCAGGTACTGCGACTCACTCGGGATGCCCAGGCTGGCAATATCGAGCCCACCGATGCCGCGGAACACCCCGGGCGGGATGTGCCATGACATGCAGTGGTAGGCAAAGTCGGCCATCGGATGGCCCAGGGTCGACAGCTCCCAGTCGAGCACGGCCATCACGCGAGGCTGGCTCGGGTGAAACATGAGGTTGTCGAGCCGGTAGTCGCCATGCACGATGGAGACCCGGGTTTCGTCTCGGGCCGCCTCCGGGATGCTTTGCGGCAGCCATGCGATCAGTGCGTCCATCGCCGGGATGGGCTGCGTGATGGAGGCCGCGTACTGCTTGCTCCAGCGCCCGATCTGACGCTCAAAATAGTTGCCGGGTCGGCCGTAGTCGCTCAGGCCCAGCGCGGCAAAGTCGACCCTGTGCAGCGCGGCGATCACGCGGTTCATTTCGTCGTAGGTGGCGGCTCGTTCCGAGGGGCTCATGCCGGGCAGCGACTGATCCCAGAAGACGCGCCCCTGGACAAACTCCATCACATAAAAGGCCCGACCAATCACGGATTCGTCTTCACACAGGCACAGCATCTGAGCGACCGGTACGTCACTGGCATGCAGGGCGTGCATGACCCGAAACTCGCGATCGATGGCATGGGCCGAGGGCAGCAGCTTGGCCGCAGGCCCTGGTTTGGCACGCATCACGTAGGCGCGCTCGGGGGTGCTTAGGCGGTAGGTGGGGTTTGATTGCCCCCCCTTGAAAAGCTCGGCCTCAATCGGGCCCTTGAAGCCCGGCAGATGGTGCGACAGGTAGCGCCCAAGTGCCATCAGATCGATCTGATGCTGCTGGCTCACCGGCTTGGTGCCGCTGTAGGTGTCCTGATGGTTCATGCGTATTTGGTGGCACTGGCGCCGGGCGGATGCGCGGCTGTGGTGGTCGGTAGACGCCTCAAGACAGTTTGGCGATCAGGGGCATCCCAGGGGGACACGGGCCGAGCGTTGATTGAAATCAAGGCGGTCAGCGCTCGGTATCGGCTTCGCCAAGCCGGGTCAGCGCCTGCCGGTCGCGGACCACCAGGCCGGCAGGCTCGATGCGGATGATGCCCTCGCGCTCCATGGTCTTGAGCTCCTGATTGACCCGCTGGCGGGAAGCTCCAAGCAGTTGTGCCAGCTCCTCCTGCGCCAACTGCAGACCGATACGGGTTTCGCTGCCATTGGCCAGGCAGGCCACGCCGTAACTGCGCACCAAATGAACCAGTTGCTTGGCCAGACGTGCGCGCAAGGGCAGGGTGTTGAGGTCTTCGACCAGGCCATAGAGTTGCCGGATGCGCCGCGCGTTGAGCCGCAGCATGGCCTGGTAGAACTCCACATGCTGACTGAGCACCTTTTGAAAGTCGGCCCTGGCCAGGCACAGTAAGGTGGTCTCGCCATGGGCGTACACATCGTGCGTGCGCGCATCGCCGTCGAAGATCGATACGTCGCCGAACCAGATGCCCGGCTCGATGTAGGTCAGGATGATCTGCTTGCCTGTGACCGATGTTGAGCTGACCCTCACCGCTCCTTTGGCGCAGGCCATCCACTCCTGGGGCGTGTCGCCACGAGCGGCGATGAGATCGCCGTCGCGAAAGCGTTTGACATAAGCGCATCTCAGGATGTCGTGTCGAAGGGAGGGTGAAAGGGCTGAGAACCACAGGCCAGCATTGATTGCCGACCTTTCTTCGATCGTAAGAATGGGATCGTCCATGGGCTGTCGTTTCGGTGACTGGTCTGTGAGATGGTGGGCGTACGCGTGACACCCAGGCGACTCTAGCGAAAGCGGGCTGAACGTTTTTCCAGGAAAGCGTTGATGCCTTCGCCGGCATTGTCATGAATCAGGTTGCGCATGAAGAGTTCACTCTCCTGGGCCAGATAGCCGCTGAAATCTTGGGTTTCGGACGCAGCGATCAGGTCCTTGATCCCGGCCATCACATTGCTCGCACGGGTGTTGAGTTCTTGGGCCAGTGCCAGTGCACTGCCGAGCACTTGGCCGGGCGGCACCACCTGATGGATGAGGCCGTGGCGTGCGAGCAAGTCGGCGTTCAGGCGGGTGCCGCGCATGAGGGCGTCGGTGACCAGAGCCCGGGGCAGGGCGCGGGCCAACTGCCAGGCGCCGCCTCCGTCCGGTGTAAGCCCAATCTTGCTGTGCGCCATGAAGAAGTAGGCGTTGTCGGCGGCCACCACATAGTCACAGGCCAGCACCAGAGAAAATGCGGCGCCCACGGCTCCGCCCTCGACCGCGGCAATGACCGGTTTGGGGAAGCTGCGTATGCCCTCGACCCAGCTGCTCAGACTCTCCAGGGTTTGGCGCTGCAGTTCCAACTGCCCCTGGCGCACGGTCTGCAGCCGACGCAGGTTGCCACCGGCGCTAAAGAGGCTGCCTTCCCCCGTGATCACCACGCTTCGGACATCGGGGTTGCCCTCGGCGGCGTTGATGGCCTCGACGCCGGCCGCATAGATCTCAGGGCTGAGCGCGTTGTGCTGCTCCGGGTTGCTGATGGTCAGGATCAGCGTGGCGCCGTCGCTGGTGCTCTTGAGGGAGGCGGCCATGCTTTAGCTCTCTTCCTGCAGCAGCGACAGACCAATCGCACCACGGCGCCTGAGCCACGGGGAGGGGCGATAGCGTGGGTCACCGTAGACGGTCTGCATGTTGAACAGCACCTCCAGGATATTGGTCGGGCCCCAGCGGTTGCCCATGGCCAGCGGGCCGATGGGGTAGCCCAGCCCCAGAGTGACCGCCGTTTCCAGATCAGACGGACTGCAGACGCCTTGCTGGCACATGTCGCTGGCGATGTTGACGATGGTGGCCACGACCCGTTGGCTGACAAATCCGCCGCTGTCGCGAATCACGCTGACCGGCTTGCCGTCGCGGGCGAACAGGGCGTGGGCAGCCGCCTTCATGTCGCCGCGGGTGGCAGGATTGGTGGCCAGAACGCGCCGGCGCGTGGCGGCATCGTCAATCAGCATGTCGATGCCCACGGTGCGGGCCGGATCCAGACGTTCGACCACGGCCACCGTGGTGACGTCAAAGCCCAAAGGTGCCACCAGCGTCAGGGCCTGCGCCGACGGTGACTGACCCGTCTCGATCTTGACCCCAAGGTCTTTGAGCAACTGCAGCAATTCGGCCCGCCTCGCCGCCCGGGTTGAAACCCAGACGGGCGGTATGTCGGCCACTTCAGGCGCGAGGGGCTCGGGCGCAATCTGCGCCTTGCCTTCGTTGTAAGCGTAAAAGCCCTGGCCGGTTTTGCGGCCTAGCACACCGCCAGCCAGGCGCTGCGCAGTGATGACGCTCGGGCGGTACCGTGGTTCCTGGTAGTACTGGTTGTAGATCGACTCCATGACCGGGTGAGAGACATCCAGCGCCGTGAGGTCGAAAAGTTCGAATGGCCCGAGCTTGAAGCCAACCTGATCCTTGAGGATGCGATCAACCGTCGCGAAGTCTGCGA
>JAXITB010000141.1:0-6987 GCA_034680305.1 Polaromonas sp.
CATGTGCTCAAGAGCATCGAGTTAATCATGCGCGAAGTGGGCAATTTGCGGCGCATTGGCGAGCAGTTCTCGGCCCAGGACAGTGGCACCCTGTCCATTGCCACCACACACACCCAAGCGCGCTATGTGCTGCCGCAGCCGGTGGCCCGCCTGCGCGAGGCCTTTCCCAAGGTCAATGTCAGCATGCACCAAGGCTCCCCGGCGCAGGTGGCGCGCATGCTCATTGACGAGGTGGCCGAAATCGGCATCGCCACCGAGTCGCTGACCGACTACGAGGAACTGGTCACCCTGCCCTGTTACGAATGGCAGCACATGCTGGTCATGCCCGCCGATCACCCCCTGGCCCGGCGCAGCAGCATCAGCTTGGACGACCTGGCCGAGCAGCCGCTGATCACCTACCACCCTTCCTTCACCGGCCGCACCCGCATCGACCAAGCTTTTGCCGCCCGCAAGCTCAGTCCCCGCATTGCCCTGGAAGCCATTGACTCAGACGTGCTCAAGACCTATGTGCGCCTGGGCCTGGGCGTGGGCATCGTGGCCGAGATGGCCATGCTGGAAGAAGACGCCAAAGACCTGGTGTGCAAGCCGGCGGCGGCCCTGTTCGGCATGAATGTGGCCCGCGTGGCCTTCAAACGCAGCGCCTATTTGCGCAACTTTGTCTACCAATTCGCAGAGTTGGTGAGCGACAAGCTCAAGCGCGAGCGCATCATGAAGGCCATGTCTGGGCACTTTGCCGATCACGAGCTTTGAACCCCCAGATCCGATTGGCCCTGCGCCAGAACCTCATCCATCCTGAACCGACCATGAGCGCGATTGCCGAACACACCCCCGCCCTGCAAAGCCGTCTGCCCCAGGTGGGCACCACCATCTTCACCGTGATGTCGGCCCTGGCCGCCGAAAAGGGCGCGGTCAACCTGGGTCAGGGCTTTCCTGACTTTGGATGCGACCGAGCCTTGACCGGCGCTGTCACCGAGGCCATGAATGCCGACCTCAACCAGTACCCACCGATGGCCGGCGTGCCGGCCCTGCGGCAGGCGGTGTCCGCCAAGATCGAAGCCCTGTATGGCCGGCACTACAGCGCCGACAGCGAGATCACCATCACGGCCGGCGCCACGCAGGCCATCATCACCGTCATCTTGGCGGTGGTGCACCCGGGCGACGAGGTGATCGTGCTCGAGCCCTGCTACGACAGCTATGTGCCCAACATCGAATTGGCTGGCGGCGTGGTGGTGCGCGTGCCGCTGCAACCGGGCAGCTTCCGGCCTGACTTTGACCGCATCGCAGCGGCCATCACGCCGCGCACCCGAGCGATCTTGATCAACACCCCACACAACCCCAGCGCCACCGTCTGGCGTCGCGAAGAGATGCTGCGCCTGCAAGAGATCCTGGCGCCTACCGACGTACTGCTCATCAGCGACGAGGTCTATGAGCACATGGTCTTTGATGCCCCGGAGCGGGTGCACCACAGCGCAGCCAGCTTTGCTGGCTTGGCGGCCCGCGCTTTCATTGTGAGCAGCTTTGGCAAAACCTACCATGTGACGGGCTGGAAGGTCGGCTATGTGGCCGCGCCCGCCGCGCTGACGGCCGAGTTTCGCAAGGTGCACCAGTTCAATGTGTTCACCGTCAACACGCCCATGCAGCACGCCTTGGCCCGCTACATGCAAAACCCGGAACCTTATCTGGGGTTGCCGGCTTTTTATCAGCGCAAGCGCGACTTGTTCAGACAAGGGCTGCAGAAAACCCGGCTCAAGCTGCTACCCAGCGAGGGCAGCTATTTCCAGTGCGTAGACATCTCGGCCGTCAGCCAGCTCAGCGAGTCGGAGTTCTGCCAATGGCTGACCCGCGAGATCGGCGTGGCCGCCATTCCCCTGTCGGCGTTCTACGGTGCAGGCTTCGACCAGAGTGTGGTGCGGTTTTGCTTCGCCAAGAAAGACGAGACACTGCACACCGCGCGGGAGCGACTGGCCAGGCTCTGAATTTCACCGAAGCGCGGTGTTTCAGGCCGCATCACGCCGAGGGCGGCGCCTCCGCGAGAAACAACTAGTTCAGCGTGATGCGGGCGCTTCGAATGGTGTTGGACCAGCGAGCGTGTTCGACCTGCAGAAAGCGGGCGAACGCTTCTGGCGAGGTTGTGGCGATCTCGGCGCCTTGTGCGCTCAGTGCCTCGACCACCTCCGGCGACTTCAGGGCCGCCGCAACCGCTTCATGCAGTTTGGCAACCGCCTCCTTCGGGGTGGCGGCCGGGGCGACGATACCGAACCAGAAGGACGCTTCATAGTCGGGCAGACCTGCCTCGCGCATGGTGGGCGCCGCCGGCAGATAGCTCAGGCGCTGTGGGGCTGCCACGCCGAGTATGGCCAGCTTGCCGGTGCGCACATGCGGAAGTACTTCCATGGGGCCGGTGAAGGTGAAGTCAATCTGACCGCCAAGGAGGTCGGCAATCACCGGGGCAGCGCCCTTATAGGGCACATGCAGCGCATCGACCCCAGTCTGCAGGCGAAACAACTCAAAAGCCAGATGGGAATGGCTGCCCGTGCCGGGTGAGCCCATGGACATTTTGCCGGGCTGCGCCTTCAGGTTGGCGATCAGAGCAGGTAGGTTTCGCGCTTCGGTTCGGGCTGGGTTGACCGCCACCACCAACGGAATAGTGAGCAAGAGAGAAATGGGAGCGAAGTCGCGGCGGCTGTCGTAGCCGAGCTTGGCGAAGGTGTACTGAGCGGTCACAAACGGCACCGGGGCCAGCAAAAGCGTGTGACCGTCCGGCGCCGCGCGGGCCACGAACTCGGTGCCGATGGTGGTGGCCGCGCCCGGCTTGTTGTCGATCACGACCGGTTGGCCCAGTCGCTCAGCCATTTTCTGCCCGACCGAACGGGCGATGATGTCGGTGGATCCGCCAGGGGCAAAAGGCACCACGAGCCGGATCGGGCGGCTCGGAAAGTCTTGCGCCAACAGGGCCGCCGGGGCGAGTCCCAGGGCCAGCAGAGTCAGAACGGTAACGCGACGAAGCGGCTGGGGGATCATGCGGAAACCTCCGGGTCAGGCGAGTGCGGGGGGGGCAAACAAGAGGCGTCGAGCTGCAAAAAGCGGGCTGCGTTGCGCCAGAGAATGTGGTCTCTGTCCTCGTCAGAAAACAGGACCTGCTGTCGAATCCAGGGTACAGCGCCGCCGATGATGTTGCCGCTGGCGGGGTGATCCGTGCCGATCATCAGCTTGTCGCGACCGCAGCGCTTGAACAGCAAAGCCAACGCGTCGTCGTCGTGCACCAGGCAATCGAAATACATCTGCGAGAGATAGTCCACCGGCGGCCGAGTCATCGTCCCGCCGTCGCGGCGCTGTTGATAGCGCAAGTTAAAGCGGCCCACCCCGAAGTGGATCCAGCCACCGCCCTGAGTGAACATGATGCGCAGATCGGGATAGCGGTCCAGTAACCCGCTGTAAACCACCGACATGGCCGCCAGGCTGGACTCGAGCGGGGCACCAAAAGAGTTGTCGAAGTGGTAGCGAGGAAATCGCTCTTCGCCTGGCTTGCCCCAGTACACCGGATGAACCACGATGGACAGGCCCATCGCGGCCGCAGCTTCTAGCAAGGGCAGGACCTCGGGGTCATCGAGGTTCTTGCCGTTCACGTTGGACGCAATCACGATGGCGCGCAAGCCCAGGCGGCCAGCCGCATCTTCCATCAACTCGCGGGCCAGGTGGGGATGCTGCATGGGCAGCATGGCCAGGCCGCGGTAGCTGCGCGGATGGGCCTGTTGCACCTCGGCGATCTCTTCATTGACCTCGAGCGTGAACCGCCGGGCCTGCGCCTCGTCGAGGTGGTAGTTCCAGAAGATGCCGGTCGGTATGGGGCATTGCATGTCGATGCCCTCGAGTTCCTGACGCTCACGGGCCCGCGCCGCCGGGTCCTCCAGCAGCGAACGCGAGACCGCGAAGCTCAGGGCATGCTGGCCCATGCTGACCCGCTCACGCCCCTGGTCGTCGCGATCCAGACGCCAGCCGTACCAGTCCTGTCCGGCCGCCTGACGCTGCATCAGGCCACGCGGCGTCCAATGGGAATGCATGTCGATGACCATCGGGTCAGTCTAACAGCCCGGTTCGACGCCTGCGCACGCATCAGGCGCCCCACGCATCAGCCCGGCCGCAGGGCTTGGGCCAACTGCTCGCGCACGCCGGGCCGGCCGGCAAATGGGTCACTGGGACTGCGCCCCTGCACGATGTCTTCCATGCGGGTCTGCACCGCACCCAGGGCCTGCGGGTGGCTGTACACATAAAACTGCCCAGCCTCGATGGCCGCCCAGGTACGCTCTGCCACCTCGGCCGCGCTGACCTTGCCGGAGTTCACCGCCTTGTCCATCATGGCCTGCCCGACCCGCTGACTGGCAGTGGCTTTGTGGCCGCTTGCGGGCCGGTTGCGATGGCTCTGGCTGATGCCGGTGGCCACAAAGTAGGGGCACAGCAGCGACACGCCAATCTGATCGCTGACCAGGCTCAGGTCATGGTGCAAGGTCTCGGTGAGCGAGACCACCGCGTGCTTGCTGACGTTATAGACGCCCATATTGGGCGGGTTGAGTAGACCGGCCATGCTGGCGGTGTTGACGATGTGGCCGCGCCATTGGCTGTCGCCGCGCGCGGCGGCCAACATCATGGGCGTGAACAGGCGAACACCGTGGACCACCCCCATCAGGTTGACGCCCAACACCCAATCCCAGTCGGCCAAGGTGTTTTCCCAGATCAAACCGCCAGCGCCCACCCCGGCGTTGTTGAACACCAAATGGGGCGCGCCCCATTGCCCAGCGACCGATTCCGCCATGGCCTGCATGGCCGACGCATCGGCCACACTCAATTCGAAAGGCAGCACCTGGGCGCCGGCGGCGCGCTGCTCGGCCACCGATTGGGCCAGCGCATCGGCCTGCACGTCCACCAGCACCAGTCGCATGCCCGCACGCGCGCCCAGGCGCGCCAACTCCAGGCCGAAGCCCGAGCCGGCGCCGGTGATCACCGCGATCTTGCCGCGCCAGTCTGTCGGGCTCATGCCTTGACCGCCCGCAGGGCGTAGCCGATGCGAGGAAAGTGCACGTGCACCCGGCCGGCGCGCTCGTCGTCGCGGGCCAGGGTGTAGCGGTCGGCCGTGGCCGCCACCAGCACGCCTTCGGTCGGCTCCAGGCCGAAGCTCTCAGCGGCTACCGTGACGCGGCTGCCCAGGGCGATGCCGTGGTGGTCATCAAAGACCTCGCCATCCACCGGCCGGGGCGTGCTGCTGCGCGCCAGCTCGATGGCTTGCGCCGAGCTGTAGCGTTCGACCGTGCCATGACCGATGGCGGCCATGCGGTCCATCCAGGCCAGCACCGAGGGCGTGCCCTCCAGAATGCCGGCCATGGCCGGCGTCTGGCTGCGGGTGAACCACAGCGGGTGGTAGGCGGCGAAGTCAGCCACGCTGGGCTGCCCACCGAGTAGATAGGGCCCGCCCTGCAGCATCTGCGCCAAGCGCTGCAGGTAGGCCTTGTAGGCGCCGGTGGCATCGGCGGGGCGCGGCCGCGGCATGCCCACGCTCATGGCCTTGCGGTCTTCGGCAAAGGACTGCATGGCTTGCGGCGTGGCTTTGGCAAACATCTGCGCCATGCCCGCGCTTTGGGTGCTATGGGACATGGAGGCCCAAAACAGGGTGGCATCGGCCCACTGGGCCAAAGGCGGGGCCAATCCGGCCAGCGCTGGCGGCAGCAGGGTCGGTGCGGGCACCCGCTCGTCGAGCACCTGCGCCATCAGATGGGTATCGCAGTAAATGTCGGCCCCGATCTGCAAGATGGGCGTCTTGCGGTAGCCACCGGTCAGCGCGATGACGTCGGGCTTGGGCATGACCATGGGAATGAACACCGATTTCCAGCTCAGGCCCTTGTAGCCCAGCATCAGGCGGGCTTTTTCTGCAAAGGGCGATGCCGGGTAGTGGTGCAGCACGATATCGTTCATGGGATCTCCTTGGGTGGGGTGTCGAGGTGGGGGCGCAGCAGATCTATCTGGCCGGTTAAAGGGGCATACTCGTCAGCAAAGGGCGAGGATGGCGCCAGCGTCGGCCCGTGGGCCCAGCATGCCGAAAGCCTGCCCCCAGTGACCGTCGAGCCGAGATTCACAAAACGCCTGCCAAACCGCTGGCGGTGCGATCTGCGTCAACAAGCCGGCCTGCAGCAACAAGGCCAACTCCTGGGCAAGGCGCCGAGCCTGATCAGGCGTGGCCATCTCCTCAAGCATCACGGGCAGGCGACTCATCGCGCGGTCGAGCGCCGCATGGCGGCCGCGCGCTGGCGCCAATTCTTGCTGCAGGCCGGCCAGCGCATCGCCTTGGCGCAGACCACGCAGGAGATCGAGCGCCATGATGTTGCCGGCGCCCTCCCAGATGGAGTTCAGCGGCATCTCCCGATAGATGCGCGCCATCAGGCCCTGACCGCCCTCCTCCACATAGCCATTGCCGCCCAGACACTCCATGGCTTCCTGGGCAAAGGCGCTACCGCGCTTGCAGATCCAGAACTTGGCGATCGGCGTGAGCAAGCGGGCCAGTTGCCTCTCGTGGGGCCGATCGCTTTGGTCTATCGCATGGGCCAGGCGCAGGGCCAAAGCGGTGGCCGCTTGCGACTCCAGCGCCAGGTCGGCCAGCACCTGCTTCATCACCGGCTGATCGATCAGGGCTTTGCCGAAGGCCTGGCGCTGCCGGGTGTGATTGAGCGCCAGGCTCAGGGCGGCGCGCATGAGGCCGGCGGTGCCCAGGGCGCAGTCCAGTCGGGTGAGCGTGCCCATCTCCAGAATCTGCGTGATCCCCCGCCCTTCCTCACCCACCAGCCAGGCCTGGGCCTGGTCAAATTCGACCTCAGAGCTGGCGTTGGCGTGGTTGCCCAGCTTGTCCTTCAGGCGCTCGATGCGCAAGCCATTGAGCTGACCGTCGGGCAACACCCGCGGCAGGAAGAGGCAGCTCAGGCCTGCCGGTGACTGGGCCAGCAC
>JAXITB010000142.1:0-6975 GCA_034680305.1 Polaromonas sp.
CCGGACCTGCCAGGGCGAAGCCAGCCACTGCGCGCTGGCCTTCACATCGGCCGGCCCGCGCAGGGAAAAGGTAAACACCCGGCGCGGGCCGGCCAGCGCCTGCCACAGCGGCGCATAAGCGTCGTCGGCCGGAAATACCGCCACACCATCGGCCGGCAAGCTGCTCAAAACCGCACCCTTCTCGCGGGCCACCGCCTCAACCGTGGCCATGAATTCCTGGTGTTCACGCTGGGCGTTATTGACCAGGGCCACGGTGGGGCGGGCCATGGCCGCCAGCTGCGCGATCTCGCCGGGGTGATTCATGCCCAGCTCCAGCACGGCGACGCGATGGTGATCGCGCAAACGCAGCAGGGTCAGCGGCACGCCGATGTCGTTGTTGAAGTTGCCTTGGGTGGCCAGCGCGGCCTCGCCCGCTTCGGCCCGCAAAATGGCCGCGACCATCTGGGTCACAGTGGTCTTGCCGTTGCTGCCGGTCACGGCAATCAGCGGGCCTTGCAGGCGCTGGCGCCAGCCTGCAGCCAATTGGCCCAGTGCGACCCGGCTGTCGGCCACGGCCAAGCCAGCCAGCCCGGCCTCCTGCAAACCCCGTTCGGCCACGGCCGCCGCCGCACCGGCTGGCGCGGCCTGCGGCAAGAAATCGTGGGCATCAAAACGCTCGCCGCGCAGCGCCACAAACAAGTCACCCGCCTGCAAGCTGCGGCTGTCGGTGTGCACCCGCTCGATGTGCAGCGCACCATCGCCGATCAGGCGAGAGGCGGGCACCAGTTGCTGGGCCTGGGCCAGGGACATCATGCGGCCACCTCCCGGCGACGCGCCTGCAAAGCCTGCAGCGCCTGATCGCGGTCTGAAAACGGCAAGCGCTGACCCTGCACCTCTTGATGCGCCTCATGCCCTTTGCCGGCCACCAGCACCACATCGGCGGTCTGCGCCTGCGACAGCGCCAGCGCGATGGCCCGAGCGCGGTCGATCTCCACCTGCGCCAGTGCCGTTCGCGTCAGGCCGGCGAGCATGGCCTGCACAATGTCTTGCGGCGCTTCGCTGCGCGGGTTGTCGCTGGTCAGCACCAGCCGGTCCGCCGATCGCTCAGCAACAGCAGCCATGAGGGGCCGCTTGAGCCGATCACGGTCGCCACCACAGCCAAACACCACCCACAGTTGTCCCCCGCGTTGCCTCGCCAAGGGGCGCAAGGCCTCTAAGGCCTGCTGCAGGGCGTCTGGGGTGTGGGCGTAGTCGATCACCACCAAAGGATCGGAATCGCCGCCGAGCGACTCCATGCGTCCCGGCACGGGTGTGATGGCTTGGCAAGCGCTGACCGCCTGGTTCAGATCCAGCCCCAAGCTGAGCAAGCCGGCGATCACGCCCAGCAAATTGCTCACGTTGTAGCGCCCGGCCACCGGCACCCGGACGGTGGCCGCCTGATCACCCAGTCGCACTTGAAAACGGGTGCCGCTGCCATCGAGCTGCAGGTCTTGCGCCATCAAGCGAGCCGGGCCTTCGCAAGAAACCGTCCACAGATCGAGTTCGCTGCGCTCAGCCAGTTGACGGGCCAGTTCAGCGCCTTGCGGATCATCCACATTGATCACCGCCGCCTGCAGGCCGGGCCAATCGAACAGACGTGCCTTGGCCTGCCAATAGGCCTGCATGGTGCCGTGGTAGTCGAGGTGATCCTGGGTGAAATTGGTGAACACGGCCGTGTGAATGTGCAGACCGTCGAGCCGCGACTCGGCCAGACCGATCGAAGATGCCTCGAGGGCGCAGGCCACGCAGCCCTCATCGACCAAGCGTCGCAATTGATGCTGAAGCAGCACGGGGTCAGGGGTGGTCAGGCCGTTGGCCACCACCCGCCCCGGCTCGCCAATGCCCAAGGTACCGACCACCGCGCAGCGCCGGCCCGCTGCCGCCAGGGCTTGCGCCAGCCACCAGGCGGACGATGTCTTGCCGTTGGTACCGGTGATGGCCAGCACCTGCAAGCTGGCACTGGGTTGATCAAAAAAGGCCGCCGCAATGGGCGCGGCGGCAGCCTTCAGACCGGCGTAACTGGCCAGCCTTGCATCGTCCATGTCCAGCCCCAGCGCCGCACTGCCTCCATGTTCATACAAGCAGGCGGTGGCGCCTGCGGCCAGTACTGCCGGCACAAAGGCGCGCGCATCGGTGGCCGCCCCCGGCCAAGCCAGAAAGCCGTCGCCGTCCTGAACACTGCGGCTGTCGGCGCGCAGGGTCCCCCGGGTGCGCAAGCGCAACCATCGAGCGGCCTGCTCGGGCGTGTGCAGCTCGGTGCTCAAAACGACTCCTCCACCGCCTTGGCGATGATCTGCGGCTTGACCGCCATGTCGGGCGGCAGACCCATCATGCGCAAGGTCTGTTGCACGGTTTCGGCAAACACCGGAGCAGCGACATCGCCGCCGTAGTAGCGACCATTGCTGGGCTCGTCGATCATCACGGCCACCACGATGCGTGGCTTTTCGACCGGGGCCAATCCGACGAAAAAGCCGCGGTATTTTTTGTCGGCGTAGCCCTTGCCTTCCTGCTTGTGGGTGGTGCCCGTCTTGCCGCCGACCGAGTAACCGATGGTCTGGGCCTTCTGGGCCGTGCCGCCGGGTTGGGTCACCGTGTGCAGCATCTGTCGCATGGCCATCGCATTTTTCTGGCTGAACACTGGCGCACCAGCCACCGGCTCGGTCGACTTAAGCAGGCTGACCGGCACCAGGTCGCCATCGCGGGCAAACACCGTATAAGCGTGGGCCAACTGAAACAGCGACACCGACAAACCGTAGCCATAGCTCATGGTGGCCTGCTCAATCGGCCGCCAGGTCTTGTAGGGCCGCAGGCGCCCGCTGACCGATCCCGGGAAAGGAATCTGGGGCTTCTGACCAAAGCCAACGCGCGCGTAGAACTCCCACATCTCGCGCGGCTGCATCTGCATGGCCATCTTGACCGTGCCCACATTGCTGGACTTCTGGATCACCTGCGCCACACTGAGTAGGCCCTGGGGGTGGGCATCGCTGATGGTCGATCCACCCAAGGTCAGGCGGCCAGGCGCCGTCTGAATCATGGTCTCGGGCTGGACCAGTCCCTGCTCCATGGCAGCCGCCACCGCAAAGGCCTTCATGGTCGATCCCGGCTCGAAGGTATCGGTCATGGCCCGATTGCGCAGCTGTGCACCGCTGAGGTGTACCCGCTTGTCAGGCGTATAGCTGGGGTAGTTGGCCAGGGCCAGCACCTCGCCGCTTTGGGCATCGAGCACCACCACGCTGCCAGCCTTGGCCTTGTGCTCAAGCACCGCATCGCGCAGCTTCTGATAGGCAAAGAACTGGACCTTGGAGTCAATCGACAGCTGCAGATCACGACCATCGACCGGGGGCACCTGCTCGCCCACATCTTCCACCACTCGGCCAAACCGATCCTTGATGACGCGACGCGAGCCGGGCTGCCCGGCCAGCTGCTTGTCGAACGCCAACTCAACCCCCTCCTGACCGAGGTTCTCCACATTGGCAAAGCCCACCACATGCGCGGCGGCCTCGCCGTCTGGGTACTGGCGCTTGTAGCCGCTGCGCTGGTAAATGCCCTTGATGCCCAGCTCAGCAATCTTTTTGGCCACCGAGTCATCGACCTGCCGCTTGAGCCAGACGAAGGTCTTGTCGTCATCAGACAGTCGCAGCTTGAGGTCAGCCAGAGGCAGGTCCAAGAGCCTGGCCAGCTCGGCCAGTTGCGCCGGCGTCGCTTGGACATCTTCCGGAATGGCCCACAGACTGGGGGCAGGTACGTTGTAGGCCAGCACCAAGCCGTTGCGGTCCATGATGCGCCCCCGACTGGCCGGCAGCTCGAGCGTGCGCGCAAACCGCACTTCGCCCTGCTTCTGGAAGAAGTCATTGCCCAAGACCTGGACGTAGGCGGCCCGGCCGGCCAAGATCGCAAAGCCGGTGGCAATCAAAGCCACGATGAACTTGCTGCGCCAGACCGGCGTCGGGCTGGCCAGCAGCGGGCTGGCGCTGTAGCGCACGCTCTTGCTCAAGGCTTGCCTCCGGCCGGGGCCTCATGAACCGACACATATTGGGTGATGGCCGGCGTGACGGTGTGCATCTGCAACTTGTCCTTGGCCAGACGTTCGACCCGCAAGGGGGTGGCTTGACCCCGCTTTTCGGCCTGCAGGCTCTCATGGGCCACCTCGAGCTTGCGTGCCTGCGCCCCTGCCTTCTCCAGCTCCACATACAGTCGGCGCGATTCGTACTGCACATGCACCAGATAAAGCGCTGTTGCCAGCACCGCCAAGGTCAGCAGGAGGTTAATGCGCATCAGGCCACCTGGGTCCGTTGGGCCACACGCATGACAGCACTGCGCGCGCGCGGGTTGGTCGCCACTTCGGCGGCCGAAGGCATGAGGCGTCCAATCAGCTCGAGCTTCATCGGCTGCGGCGCGGCCATGGGGGCGCGTCGGTCGTACACCTGGCGCGCATGGCCAGCCATGAACTGCTTGACGATGCGGTCTTCGAGCGAATGGAAACTGATCACGACCAAACGTCCTTGTGGCTTGAGCACATTGAGCGATGCCTCTAACGCCTGCCGCAGCTCTTCAAGCTCGGCGTTGATGAAAATCCGAAAAGCTTGGAAGGTCCGCGTGGCGGGGTCCTTGCCAGGTTCGCGGGTCTTGACCGCGCCAGCCACGACCTGGGCCAGTTCTGCGGTGCTGGCCAGGGGGCCGCGCTCGCGGCGATGACGATCAATCGCCTTTGCAATCGGCCCAGCAAACCGTTCTTCGCCATAGTCACGGATGACCTCCGTGATCTGCGCTACGCTGGCTTGCGCCAGCCACTGCGCCACGCTCTGGCCGGCGGTGGGGTCCATGCGCATGTCCAGTGGGCCGTCGTGTCGGAACGAAAAGCCCCGACTGGCGTCGTCGATCTGAGGCGAGCTCACACCGAGGTCCATCAGCAACCCGTCGACACTGGCCGCCGGCAGTTCGTTCAGATGGGCGAAGCCCTGGTGCCGGATGGCAAAACGGCTGTCCTGCAGCGCCAACGCCTGGGCCGCGACCACCGCCTGCGGGTCCTTGTCGAAAGCCAGCAGGCGCCCTTGAGGTGACAGGGCCGAAAGGATGAGTCGCGAGTGGCCCCCACGCCCGAAAGTCGCATCGACATAGCTGCCTGCAGGCTGCACCTGCAGTGCCTCGACGGCCTCGTGGAGCAGGACGGTGTGGTGTTCCCATGGGCCGGCCATGTCGTCAGAAGGAAAAGTCCTTGAAGACGTCAGGCATCTGACCCTTCATCTGCTCGGCTTCCTGGGCCGCATAGGTGGCGGCATCCCACAACTCGAAGTGAGCGCCCATGCCCAACAAGACGCAATCGCGGCTCAGGCCGGCGGCGGTGCGCAACTCGGGTGAAACCAGCACCCGGCCGGTGGCGTCCATCTCGACGTCCATCGCGTAGCCCAGAAAAATACGCTTCCACCACTGCGCCTGCATGGGCAGGGCGACGATGCGATCACGGAATTTTTCCCACTCGTTGCGCGGGAAGATCATCAGGCAGCCGTGGGGGTGCTTGGTGATGGTCAGCTCACTGGCCGCCGTGGCGCTGAGCACGTCACGATGCCGGGTCGGCACAGCCAGCCGACCCTTGCTGTCGAGAACGATGGAAGACGCACCCTGAAACACCGACCAGACCCCTCGAATTGAAAAATTTCCCACAAAAATGCACTTTTCACCACTTTAGCAGGAATGCAGAGGGATTCAAGGGGTTGGAAGCAAAATTTTTTCAATGAAATCAAGCACTTAGACAAGATTTCACAGTGTTTTTCATTGTCAAAAATCCTTGCAAATTAAGCACTTAGCGTGGTCTGTGAATGTGCTTTATGAAGGCGCTTGGACTCAAGGACCTGGCGCCGGCCTCGTTGATCGACTCAGGCCGACGCCCCAACCTTCAAGCACCCGGCGCAGAAACCTAACCGGCGCGCCCCTGCGACATCGGCCGGATCTAAAGGGTCTGCCTTCACGGGATCGGGGTGAACAGGCCGTGGAAACCGGCCCAAAAAGCAAGTGGCCCCTGCGGGCCACTGCGAGCATACGGCGGCGCGGATCGCTCGCTCAATCGCCAAACATCTTTTGCTTGAGTTCGCGGCGCTGCTGTGCCTCCAGAGACAAGCTGGCCGTGGGGCGAGCGATCAGTCGGCCGACACCGATGGCCTCGCCGGTTTCGTCGCAATAACCATAGTCGCCCGCGTCGATGCGGGCAATGGACTGCTCGATTTTCTTGAGCAACTTGCGCTCGCGGTCGCGGGTGCGCAACTCGAGCGCGTGCTCTTCCTCGATGGTGGCTCGATCGGCCGGGTCAGGCACCACCACGGTGTCCTCACGCAGGTGTTCGGTGGTTTCGCCGGCACTGTTGTGAATGTCCTGCTTGAGTTTGACCAGTTTCAGACGGAAAAATGCGAGCTGAACATCGTTCATGTATTCGCTGTCCGGCATGGACTTGACTTCCTCGTCGGTGAGGTCTTCGGGGCGTTTGGTCTTCCAGTTATTGGCCAATTTGGGATCCTTGCGTATGACCGCAGCAGGTGGAGGGGGAACAACCGTGCGGTCGGTGGCCGACATGCGGTCGGTGGCCGACACATAGCTGGCCTTGGCGGCATCAGGCGAATGGGTCGGAACCACCGGCACAGGCGCGGCGGCCACCGCAGCGCGGCCTTTGGTTCTTCGGGTGGGTTCAGGGCTTGCCGGCGCCGCAGGGGCCGCCGTTGGCAAAGCGGTGGGCGCCGCGATCTTCTCAGGCTTGGCAGCCGGGGGCGCCGCCTTGTTAACCGGTTTAGGCGCAACTGGTTTGACAACCACAGGCGCGGTCGGTACCGGCTTAGCTGCGGGCTTAGCTGCGGGCTTGGTAACAGGTTTGACTGCAGGCTTGACCGCCTTCGACACGCCCGGCTTGGTGGCTGGTTTTGCTGCTGGCTTGGTAGCCGGCTTGCCCGGTACCTTGCTCGCCGGCTTGGC
>JAXITB010000143.1:0-6944 GCA_034680305.1 Polaromonas sp.
ACCCGAGCCACCCTGAGCGTCTTCCCCGACCGCGAGCTGCTCGCTGAAGATGTGCTGTGGTCGGGGGACGAGGATGGCGGCTTTTTGTCTTCGCACCGCATTTGCTCGCCCATGACGCATCGCGGAGATGGCCCCTTTGGCCCAGCCACCGGGCGACGCATTCACGCCCGCACCATCGCCGACTGCGTGTGCCGAGACAACCAAGTCATTCACGAGTGGCTGGTTCGGGACCAGGCTGCCATCGCACGGCAGGTCGGCTGGCATGAGCGCGATCTGGCGCAGGCTTGGCTGGCGCAGCGCGGCCCGTTTGCCAAGCCCGCCATGCCGCCCGTGCCCACCGGCTACCGCTCGCATATCGACATGGGCACCTTGGCCACGGCCTACCGAAAGCTATATGAAGGGCTTTGGGCCGGTCGGGGCGCGGCGGCCGTGCTGGGCAGCCATGACCGTGCGGCCATCCTGGAAGCGCCGGCTGGCCAGACGCTTTACGGCCACCTGGAGATCCGTGACTTCTGGACACCCCTGCTGACTGCCCTGCCCCGTGCGCAGTTTGCGCTGGAGCACCTGGCCGAGGTCCAGCGCCCCGGACGAAACCCTGCTGTGGCCATGCGCTGGCGGGTGCAGGCTTGGCACGAAGGTCCGGGGCGCTACGGCGAGCCCAGCGGGCGCGCCGTGGAGATCATGGGCATCTCCCATGCGGAATTCGCAGGGGAGCGCATCGTGCGCGAATGGCTGCTCATCGACGAGGTCGCGGTATGGATGCAGGTCCTGGCCCCTGCCTGAGCCTGCGGACGCCCGTCATGGCCCTTGCCCGTCTCGAAGACAACTCGAAATACCCGGGCGGCGCCCTGAGCGTCTAGCGGGTCTGCTTCGCCGGGCCTGGATCAGGTTTTCGGTGGGCCCGCCTCATGAACACAGGCCGTCTTAGTTCCAACCTAGATCAGGGTTAACCCCGTTTGCATACGCTTGCAAGGTCTCACAATGCATGCGCATGCACACCGGTGCATCCAGGGTCTTACCTAAGGAAATCCAGCCATGATCCGCTACCTCAAACGCGGCAAGGACGCGCAGGTCCGTGCCGACGACGACGCCAAGGTGCGCGCGACCGTCGAATCCATCATCCGTGACATCGAGCAGCGCGGCGACCTGGCGGTTCGCGACTACAGCCAGCGCTTTGACAACTGGGACCCGGAGGACTTCCGCCTGACTCGCGCGGAAATCGAGGCCGCACGGCGGCAACTGTCGGCCCGCGAGATTGAGGACATTGAATTCGCGCAATCGCAGATCCGCAACTTCGCTCAGATCCAGCGTGATTCGATGAAGGATGTGGAGGTCGAAACCTACCCCGGCGTGGTGCTCGGCCACCGGCACATCCCGGTCAATGCCGTGGGCTGCTACATCCCTGGCGGCAAGTACCCGCTGCTGGCATCGGCGCACATGAGCGTGCTGACCGCCAAAGTCGCGGGCGTGCCCCGCGTCGTATCAACCGCCCCGCCCTATCAGGGCAAGCCGCATCCGGCCATCGTGACGGCCATGGACATGGCCGGTGCCGACGAGATCCTCGTTCTGGGAGGGGTCCAGGCCGTGGTGTCGATGGCCATCGGAACTCAGACGCTGGCGCCCGTGGACATGCTGGTCGGGCCAGGCAATATGTTCGTCGCCGAGGCCAAGCGCCAGTTGTACGGCCGGGTGGGCATCGACTTGTTTGCCGGCCCGACAGAGACGCTGGTGATCGCTGACGACAGCGTCGATGCACAGATGTGCGCCGTCGATCTGCTGGGTCAGGCCGAACATGGCCCCACCTCGCCCGCGGTGCTCCTGACCAACAGCGAGGCGCTTGCGCAAGCGACGATCGCCGAGGTCCAGCGCCAGCTGACCATCCTGCCCACCGCCGCCATCGCCGAGAAAAGCTGGGCCGACTACGGCGAAGTGATCGTCTGCGACAGCATCGAGGAGATGGTGACTGTGGCCGATGACCTGGCCTTCGAGCATGTGCAGGTCATGACACGAGATCCTGACCACTTCCTCAAGCACATGACCAACTACGGCGCGCTGTTTCTGGGCCCACGCACCAACGTGAGCTTCGGCGACAAGGTGATCGGCACCAACCACACCCTGCCCACCAACAAGAACGCCCGCTACACCGGGGGCCTGTGGGTGGGCAAGTTTCTCAAGACCTGCACCTACCAGCGCGTGCTGACCGACGAAGCCAGTGCGCTCATGGGCGAGTACTGCTCGCGCCTGTGCCACATGGAGAACTTCGCCGGCCATGGTGAGCAGGCCAACCTGCGGGTGCGCCGCTACGGCAACCGCCCCGATCTGCCCTGGTACCAGCCGGTCGAGGCGAGTCAGTGACCCTACTGCCGCCGCTCCCGCACTTCCGCCTGGAAGGCCGGCAAGCACTGGTCACAGGCGCCAGCCGCGGCATCGGCCTGGCCGCTGCTGCGGCGCTGGCCGGTGCCGGCGCCGAGGTCACCCTGGTCGCCAGATCCCAGCCCGACCTCGAATCGGCCTGTGCAGCGATCGGCGCACGCGGGGGCCTGTGCCACGCGCTGGTCCTGGATGTGACCGACCCTGCCGCTGTCGATGCCGCGCTGGCAGCGCGCGGCCCGTTTCAGGTGTTGGTGAACAACGCCGGCATGAACCGCCCACTGGCGCTGGCCGAGCTCAGCCCCGATGACCTCGACGCGATCTTCGACCTGAACGTCAAGGCCGCGTTCTACGTGAGCCAGGCCGTCACGCGGGCGTTGACGGCAGCCGGACTGCCTGGCTCCATCATCAACGTCTCATCGCAGATGGGGCATGTGGGTGGGCCCAGGCGCACCATGTACTGCGCCAGCAAGCACGCACTGGAGGGCATGACCAAAGCCCTGGCCTGGGAGCTCGGGCGCCAGGCCATTCGCGTCAATACACTGTGCCCGACCTTCCTGGAGACGGACATGACGCGCGCCATGTTCGCTGAACCGGCCTTCCGCAGCTGGGTGCTCGAGCGCATCGCGCTCGGCCGGCTGGGCCAGTTGGAAGACGTCGGCGGCGCCATCGTGTTCCTCGCCAGCGATGCCTCCAGCTTGGTCACCGGCAGCGCGCTCATGCTCGATGGCGGGTGGACCGCGGCATGAAAACCGGGCCCACCGCGCACGAAGTCGCTGCTCTGGCCCAGGTCTCGCAATCGGCCGTCAGCCGCGCCTTCACCAAGGGCGCCAGCGTCTCGCCCGCCACGCGCGAGAAGGTCATGGCGGCAGCCGCTGCCCTCGGCTACCGACCCAACGCGATCGCCAGCAGCTTGTCGACGCGGCGCAGCTACATCATCGCCTTGGTGATGCGCTATCTGGAGAACCAGTTCTACCCGCAAGTGATCGAGAAGCTGTCGCAGCTGTTGCAGCAAGCCGGCTACCACGTGCTGATCTTCATCAGCGAGGCCGACGATGCGGACTCCGTGATGGACGAGATCCTGCAGTACCAAGTCGATGGCATCGTGCTGGCCTCGGCCACGCTGTCGGCGGCCATGACTGGCAAGTGCCGCAGCGCCGGGGTGCCGGTGGTGCAGATCAACCGGCGCAGCGACCTCGGTTTTCGCGGGCTCAACGCAGTCAGCGCCGTCACCTCGGACAATGTGGCCGGTGCCCGAGAAATCGGTCAAATGCTGCTGGCGCGCGGCCACAAGCGCATCGCCTTCATCGCAGGCCTGGAGGATGCCTCCACCAGTCGTGAGCGTGAACAGGGTCTCATGCAAGCGCTTGAGGGCGCCGGTCGGGCCTTGTTCGCACATGAGGTGGGGCACTACAACTTCGAGATGGCAGCCAAGGCCACACGAGGACTTTTCCGGTCACGCTCCACCAGCCGTCGGCCCGATGCGCTGTTTGTCGCCAACGACCACATGGCCTTCGCAGCGATGGACGTCCTGCGTCAGGAGCTCGGTCTGCGGATCCCCGAGGATGTCAGCGTGGTGGGCTTCGACGACGTCCCCCAGGCCGCCTGGGGCGCCTACCGTCTGAGCACTATGGCCCAAGACGTGCACACCATGGTCGAGCAAACGGTGGCGGTGCTGCTCGCACGCATCGCCCAGCCCTCGGGCCTGCAAGCCCCTCACCAGACCGTGGTGCCGTGCCGCTGGATCGAGCGAGCGACCGTTCGCCCCGCTTGAACCGCGCCCCTGTCCTTTTCCCATGCCAGTGATCTACAACGCAGGAGATTTGATGAAAAACCCCCATGCCTCCCTGACGCAGGCCCGCCGCCGCTGGTGCTTGAGCGCCGTGGCCCTGGCTGCCTGTGCCTGGGCTCCGGTGGCGCAGGCGCAGCAAGCGCCTGGCGCCTGGCCCACACGCCCGGTCAAGTACGTCGTCCCGTTTGCCCCAGGCGGCGTCAGCGATGCGGTGGCTCGCCTTTTGGCGCAGCAGCTGAGCGAAAGGCTCGGTCAGTCCTTTCTTGTGGAAAACCGCGCTGGCGTGTCCGGCATCGTCGGTACGCAATCCGTGGCCCGATCCCCGGCAGACGGCTACACCCTGATTGGCGGCACCATCACCACGCATGCGGTCAATCCCTTCTTCGCCAAGTCCCTGGGCTACGACCCGGTCAGCGACTTCACGGCAGTCACCCTGGTGGGGACAGTCAGCAACGTGCTGGTGGTACCCGCAAACAGCCGCTTCACATCGGCGCAGCAGATCATCGACGAACTCAAGGCCAAGCCTGACTCGCTCACCTACGGAACAGCCGGGGCCGGTACGTCGCAGCACCTGTCCGGTCAGCTGTTCCAGAGCATCTCTGGCACGCGCATGCGACAAATCATCTACAAGGGTGGCAGCCAGGCCATGATCGATCTGGTCGGCGGACAAATCGACCTGGTGTTCGAGACAGTGGCGGCGGCCAAGCCCATGATCGACGCCAAGCGCGTGCGCACCCTGGGTGTGACCTCGCGCAGGAAGCTCGACAGCCTGCCCAGCGTGGAGCCCCTGGCCAACCTGGGCCTGCCGAATTTCGAAATGCAATCCTGGCAGGGAGTTTTCGCGCCGGCCGGCACGCCCCGCGCCATCAGCGAGCGCCTGAGCAAAGAACTGTCCGCCATCTTGGCTACGCCAGCTGTTCAAGAGCGCCTGCGCTCACTGGGCGTCGAACCCGACGGTCGGGGCATGGATGCATTTGCGACCTTCCAGCGCGAGGAAATTGCCAAGTGGGGCCGCGTGATCCGCGAGGCCGGTATTCAGCCAGAGTAATCCGACGGCATTAACGAAAGAACCTTTTATGAAGCCAAAAAAACGCTTGCTCCTGCGCCAAGTCACCGCACTGGCGCTCTTACCCCTGGCGATGACAAGCACTGCCCAAGCACAAGTGCCCAGCCCTTACGCACCGGGGACCCGCGTGACCATCGTCGTGCCTTTCGCGCCAGGCGGCGCCACCGACATCATCGGCCGTTTGCTCGCTGAAGAGCTTGGCAAGCGCTGGAATGGCGTGTCCGTGATCGTCGAAAACAAGGCGGGCGCCAGCGGCGGGATCGGCACCGAGGCGGTTGCGCGCGCACGGCCTGATGGCACAACGCTGTTGCTGGGAACGCAGACGGCGCTGGCGGTTAACCCGATTCTGCTCAAGAAGGTGCCGTACAACGTCGACAAGGACTTTGCCCCGATCAGCTTGCTGGCCACCACGCCCTTGGTCCTGCTGGCCAGCCCCAAATCCAACCATGCCGACGGACGGGCCCTGATCCAGGCGATCCGGACCAAGCCCGACGGCGTGTCCTACGGTTCCAGCGGCAACGGCACCTCGCAGCACCTGACCTCGCTGGTCATGCTCAATCGCATTGGTGGCAAGGCCCTGCATGTGCCGTACAAAGGCTCCGGCCAGTCGCTGATCGACCTGGCCAGCGGGCAGATCGATTTCCTGTTCGACAACATGGGCACCGCACTGGCGACCGCGCGCAACGGTCAGGCCCGGGCCCTGGCGGTCACCAGCGCGCAGCGCTCGCCGCTGCAGCCCGATCTGCCCACCGTGGCTGAACTGGGCCTATCGGGCTTTGAGGCACTGACCTGGCTGGGTCTGCTGGCACCGGCCGGCACGCCCGCCGACCTGGTAACCACTCTCAGCCGCGAGGTGACCCAAGTGCTGGACAACGCCGCCGTGAAGATGCGTTTGGCGCAACAGGGCTTTGTGCCACGCCCCAGCACGCCCGAGGCTTTCCAGCGTTACATCCGCGACGAAACGGTCAAGTTCTCAGAGCTGATCAAGGCAAACAACGTCAGCGTCGATCAATAAGCCTGAGTCCAGCTTGGAATGCGCCCCAGTGTGCAGCTGGGGCGCTGCCGCCGGCCGCGCCAGGCCTCAGCGGTGGCGCAGCCCGCTGACTGCGTCGAACCAGTACAGGCGTTCTGGGTCCACCGCCAGGTGCATCGGGGTCCCGGTGCTCAGCCGCACGTCCTTTCCTGCCTTGACGGCCAGCATGCGACCATCGACCAAGGCAGTGGCCATCGTGCAATCGCCCAGCAGTTCGAAGGTGTAGACCTCGGTGCTGAAGGCCGATTCGTCTGCGCTGCATAGCCGCAGGTCCTCGCAGCGAACGCCCAGCGTCCAGGCGCCGGGCGCCGGCGCGGTCACCGCCAGAGGCCGTCCGTCGCAGGTGCAGCGGCCGTGTGCATCGGCTTGTACGGACAGCAGGTTCATCGCTGGACTGCCGATGAAACCGGCCACGAAGGTGTCGGCCGGGTCGTTGTAGATTTGCTCGGGCGTGCCGATCTGGCGGATCTCGCCGTCCTGCATGACGGCAACGCGCGAGGCCAGTGTCATCGCCTCAATCTGATCGTGCGTGACGTACACCGTGGTCACGCCCAACTCCTGGGTCAGGTGCTTGATCTGGGCGCGCGCCACCACCCGCAGCTTGGCGTCGAGGTTGGACAGCGGCTCGTCCATCAGGAACACCTTGGGCTGGCGCACGATGCTGCGCGCCAAGGCCACACGCT
>JAXITB010000144.1:0-6882 GCA_034680305.1 Polaromonas sp.
AATCCCGGTTACATGCTCGGCTTTGGCCGCGCCCTACGCTCCTGCGGACTGGCCGCCCATGCCCGACTGGCCATGCAGATCGCGGAAGCAAGAGCCGAAAAAACCGATCCCCCCACCGCCCACCTCGCCCGCGCCTGTCTGGCGCTCATGGGGGACGCGTGAACGACGCCGTGCTCGCCGGCGACGATGTCCGCCTGCTCCATGAAATCGGCATGCTCGGCGCCGGTGCGGGCGCGTCTGCCTTGAGTTCAACCGAGCAGATCTTCCAGGCCTTGATGCTGCTGCGCCCTCAACGGGACTTCGGCTACATCGGCATGGCCTGTGCCTACATCAACCAGCAGCGTCCCGATGAAGCGGCGCAGGTGCTCGAAAAGGGCCTGCGGGTCATGAGAAGCAGCGCGCCCGCCACCGAGCCAGAAGATCTGGCCATGGTGCAGGTGTTTTTGGCCCTGGCGCTATTGATGTCGCGGCGCACCGCAGAAGCGGTGGCCCTGCTGCAACAACTGATCAAAACCACCGAGCATCCGCCGGCGCTGCGCATGGCACGCGGACTGCTCGGCCTGCCGGCAGATGAACCTTCAACACAGGAAAGCGCATGATCGACGCACTCAATCTCACGGGCCCCTTGGCCCATGGCCCAAGCGCCACGGTGTTGGCCCAGGCCTCTACCGCCGATGTGGACCGGTTCAAGGCCGCCATGATGGCGCCGCCTCAGGCCGACTTGGTGCCGCCAGCGAGCAACGCGGCACAGCCAACGGTCCAAGCGCCAGGCGGCACCGGGGCCGCCCCCAGTCTGGGTGACACCATCCTGGGGACCTTGCAGGATCTGTCGGCCGACACCCGTCAACGCTATGCGCAGATTGGCGAGGTGCTGGCCAAACCCGACCTGAACATGAGCGATCTGATGTCGCTGCAATTTACCCTGCTGCAAACCAGCCTGCAGTTTGAGATCGCCAGCAAAGGCATCAGCAAACTGGCCCAGAACATCGACTCTGTCCTCAAGACCCAATGATCATCGCCACACGCCTTCGTCGGCTGGCCCAGGGCCTGCTGATCTCACTGACCTTCCTGCTGGCCGCCTGCGGCGCCAAGGTGGACCTGATGGCCTCTATTGCCGAGGCCGACGCCAACGAGGTCATCGCTGCGCTCGCCAAAGCGGGCATCCCCGCCACCAAAGTCGCCGGCAAGGAAGGCATGGTGGGCATTCAGGTCGATGGCAAGAACTCCGCGCGTGCCGTCGACACGCTGCGCCAACTGGGGTTGCCGCGTGAAAACTTCACTGGCATGGGACAGGTGTTCCAGAAAAGCGGCCTGATCTCCTCGCCCCTGGAGGAGCGCGCCCGTTACCTGTACGCCCTGTCGCAAGACCTCTCGGCCACCTTGTCGCGCATTGACGGCGTGGTCTTTGCCCGGGTGCATCTGGTCCTGCCTGAAAAGGGCTCAGCGCTGGACAAGGACTCCCCTTCTTCAGCGGCGGTCTTCATCAAGCACCGCGCCGAATTCGATCTCGAGGTGCTTCAGCCTCAGGTTCGCCGCATGGTGGTCAACAGCATCCCCGGACTGACGGCGGATCGGGTGTCCATCGTGTTGGTGCCCAGCGCAGCCATCGCCAGCGCTGGGGCGCAAGCGCCGGCGATGCAGACCGTCTGGGGCATTTCAGTCGCGCCCGACTCGGCCGATGCATTGCGCATGTGGCTGTGGGGTCTGCTGGGCGTGGGCGCGCTTGGCTTGCTGGCTGCGGCCTTCCTGGCCTGGCGCCAGTGGTCGGCTGGCCGCCAGGACGATGAGCCTGAAGAGGCTGCTGCATGAGCCTGGCCGAACGTCTGCTTCAGTGGCCTCAGGCCGTGGCACGGCAGGTATTTACCGCCGTCATGGTTCCTGCCGCGGACATGCACCCGACGCAGGCCAGACAGGCGGTGCCGCAAGCCCTCTGGGCGGTATCGCCCATGCATTTGTCCAAGGCCCTGAGCCAGGGCACGCCAGCAGACTGGCATTCGGCCATCGATGGCCGCCAGATCAGCCACAAACTGGCCTTGCTGCCCAGCGCGGTGGTCGGGCAGGTGGCCTGGAATCTGGGCCTCTTGATGCACGCGCGCAATCTGCGTCAGGTCGTGCTGCGAGAGGACGTGCTGGCGCTCGAAGAAGCCGGCATGGACGAGGCCAGCTGGCAGTGGGTGCTCCAGCCGCTCAAGCCCCATCAGCTGTTGGCAGCCGACGGTCGACTGGCCAGCTTGCCGCTGGCCCAATGGCCCCAGTGGCTCAGTGAGCGAGGCGAGCAGGCTTTGGCTGCCTTGACCGGCTCGTTGATGCCGGCCTTGGCTCAGCGCCTGCGCTGGAAGCTCGGCGTGCAGGATCTGAGCACGACCGAGCTGCCTGACCCCGAATTGATCGAACTCGCTTATGGCCAGGCTGCGGCCGGCTGGTCGGCCGATTGGGACCGCTGCCTGGCACAACTCAAGCCGATCCGCTGACCCCTCCCCCAACGCGCAACACCCATCTTGTCATGAGCTTCATCCGCATCCTGCGCCCCAGCGAACTGGCCACCAGCGACCCGTCGCAGTGGGTGCTCAGCCCCGAACAAGTGCGCAGCTGGCAAAGTGCGCAGCAGATGCTGCAAGACGCACAGGCCGAGGCCGACCGCATCCGGGCCGAGGCCGAGCAAGCCTACGAAGCGGAAAAGCAGCGTGGCTACGAAGAAGGTCTGACCATGGCCCGCATGGACGAGGCCGAGCGTCTGATCGAAAACGCCACCCGCACGGTGGACTACTTTGCCGGCATCGAGCAAAAGATCGTGGCCCTGGTGATGAATGCGGTGCGCCGCATCATGGCGGACTTTGACGACACCACCCGGGTGCTGGCGGTGGTGCAAAGCGGCCTGTCCGTGATGCGCAATCAAAAGCAGCTGACGCTGCGCCTGTCGCCGGAACACGCCGCCACCGTGCGCGAGCGCGCACAGCAACTGCTGGAGCGCTTTCCCGGCGTGGGCATGATGGACATCGTGCCCGACAACCGCCTCAAGGGCGATGCGGCCATTTTGGAGAGCGAGATGGGCGTGGTCGAGGCCAGTGTCGACCTGCAGCTCAAGGCCATCGAGCAGGGCTTCACCAAGCTGCTGGGCAGCCGGATCTGAGCCATGAAAAACTTCGATTACGTCACCGACATGATGGAACTGGCCATCGAGGACACGCCCACACTGGCCATCAAAGGCCGGGTGACGCAGGTCATCGGCACCATCATCAAGGCGGTGGTGCCGGCAGTCAAAGTCGGGGAGGTCTGCATCTTGCGCCAGCCCGGTGAAGACTTTGAGATGAAGGCCGAAGTGGTGGGCTTTCTCAAAGACGCCGCCCTGCTCACGCCCATTGGTGACATGTATGGCATTTCGGCCACCACCGAGGTCATGCCCACAGGCCGCGCTCACATGGTGCCGGTGGGCGATGGCCTGCTCGGCCGGGTGCTCGACGGGCTGGGCCAACCCATGGACTTCGATGAACGCGGGCCGCTGGAGGCCGACCGCTTCTACCCGGTGTTTGCCGAAGCGCCCGATCCCATGAAGCGGCGCGTGATCAAGGACCCGGTGCCCCTGGGGGTGCGTGCCATTGACAGCCTGCTGACCTGTGGCGAAGGCCAGCGCATGGGTATTTTCGCGGCGGCCGGTGGTGGCAAATCCACCTTGCTGGGGATGCTGGTCAAGGGCGCGGCCGTGGATGTGACGGTGATTGCGCTGATCGGCGAGCGTGGCCGCGAGGTGCGTGAATTCATTGAACACGAACTCGGCGAAGAAGGACGGCGCAAGGCGGTGATCGTTTGTGCGACCTCCGACAAGTCATCCATGGAGCGGGCCAAAGCCGCCTATGTGGCCACCGCCATCGCCGAGTACTTTCGCGACCAGGGCAAGAAGGTGCTGTTCCTCATGGATTCGGTCACCCGCTTTGCCCGGGCGCAGCGCGAGATCGGCCTGGCCGCTGGCGAGCCGCCCACCCGCCGCGGCTACCCACCTTCGGTGTTTGCCACCTTGCCCAAGCTGATGGAGCGCGTGGGCATGAACGATAAGGGCTCAATCACTGCGCTCTATACCGTGCTGGTCGAAGGCGACGACATGACCGAGCCGATTGCCGACGAGACCCGCTCGATCCTTGACGGTCACATCGTGCTCTCGCGCGCCCTGGCCTCGGCCAACCACTACCCGGCCATTGATGTGCTGGCCTCGGCCAGCCGGGTCCAGAACAACGTGATCGAGTCGCAGCACAAGAAGGCGGCCGGGCGCATGCGCGAGCTGATGGCCAAGTACGCCGACATCGAACTATTGGTCAAGATCGGGGAGTACAAGGCCGGCACCGACAAGCTGGCCGATGAGGCCATCAGCAAGATTGACACCATCCGTTCCTTCCTCAAGCAGGGCACCAAGGAACGCATCGAGTTTGCCGAGACCATCGGCAAGCTCGGTGAGATCACTGGCGTGCGCTGAGGAGCCCCGCCATGGCCATGATCGACGAGCTGCTGTTCATCAAGGAATTTCGCGAACGCAAGGCCGAGACGGAATTGCAGAAATCGCGCGCCCGCCTGAGCGCGGCAGTGCAGGCCGAACAAGAGGCCAAAGCCACCTTGGAGCGCTTCATCGAACACGCCACCGCAGAAGAGCTGCGCATGTTTGCCGACCTGTGCAGCCGCGTGGTCAAGCTGCGCGACATCAACGACGTGCACAGCGAAGTGGCCGCTCTGAAGTACAAAGAGCAGGCCCACCAGCAAGAGCTCGAAGGCCGCCAGAAGCAACATGTGCAGGCCCGCGATGACTTTGACGGCAGCACCCGCAAGATGCGCGAGGCCTCGACCGCGCGCGAGAAATTTGTGGAGCTGGCGCGCAACTTCCATTGGTTGGCGGCCCGCGAAGCCGAACGCAAAGAGGAGCTCGAGCTCGAAGAGCTGGCCTCGGTGGTGCGCGAGCGCGAGGAATGGGGGGGCGAGCAGTCATGACCGAACGCAGCATTCACTTGCACACACGCACGCCCACCGAAAGGCAGGATTTCGGTTTGGGCGCCGGCGGCTCACAAAACATGCCCAACACCCCGGGCGACGGCAGCGCCGAGCGCTTCAAGCAGGCCATGAAGGCCTCGGATCTGGCACCGCCCTCCCCGCCGCCCGGCGAATCGACCGGGCAGGCGGTGGCCAACCCCATGGGCTTGTTTGGTGCAGTGCCCGCCAGCGCAGCCAGTGCGGCCGTCAAGCCCGGTGTGATGAACCTGCTCAAGGACAGCCTCAAGGGCTTGCAGGTGGGCCAAGAGCAGCGCAGCGTCCGCATGGAACTCGGTGAGGACCTTTACCCCGGTGTGGCGGTGTCGGTCTATGAAGACGCTGGCGCCTGGGTGGCTGAGTTTCGCTGCAGTGAGCTGGACTCCTTTCACAGTCTGGCCGAGCCGGCACAGAGCATGGCGCGCCAGTTGGCCGACGAGTTGCGGCGCGATGCGCTGTGGCGCGTCATCGACGAATCCGAGGGCCCAGTCGCCGAGGGCGACGCGGACCACACCACCGAGGCCTTTGCCTCGGCCCCACCGGGATAACCCAAAACGAGCCGATCCGTGAGCCGACCACTGACCCTCCCACGAATGACCAGCAGCGAAGCGCAAGCGCTGGCTGCCCTGGCCACGCACGGCGCCGGCCTGCTGGTCAGCGGACTGCCCAACGAGCAGCAGGGACGCCTGCACTTGACGCCCGTCCCTCCAGGACAGCAGCCCCTGCAAGCGGCCAACACCCAGCGCCTGCGGGTGGAATGGGCTGGTGGGCAACTGGCCCTGGACCTGTCGCCCCAAGTGATTGACCAATGGGTGGCGATGACACTGGGCCTCAATGAGGTGGCCTCCTTGCCGGATGCATTTGCGCAAGCGGCCATCCATCATGTGGTGGACTGGATTACTTTGAGCCTGGCGGGCACCGGCAGGGGCCAGGCCCAGCTGACGGCCATAGAGTCCGCTGGCCAAGCCCGCCCCGCCGATGCGCCTCATGCGATTGCGCTGCGCCTGGAGTTGGGCAACCAGGAGCTACCCTGCCTGCTGCACTTAGACAGCTTGGCCTTGATGCTGGTCGGCTCGCTGGCCAAAGAACTGGCGCCTAGCGCCGACGAGCAGGCCCTCGACGAGCTGCCCGTCAGCCTGGATCTGTGCATCGGCCAGACCCTGGTGCCCATGGCGCAGTTTCAGCAGTTACGAAGCGGCGGACTGATCTTTTTGGCCGAGTCCTATCTGGGCGATGGCCAATCGCTGATGCTGCGCACCGAACTGGGCCCCCGGCAGATGTGGTCGGCCCCGGCCCACATGGACGGCCTTTCCCTTCAAATCCTAGCTAAGCCCATCACCATGAATACCCAAGTGCCCACCCCGACCGACAGCGAGGACGATGCCCCGTCCTGGGAGAACATGCCCGTCCACCTGAGCTTCGACCTGGGCCAAAAAGTGCTCACGCTGGCCCAATTGCAGCAGATCAGCGAAGGACAAGCCTTGCCGCTGGACAGGCCGGTCGACTCCGGGGTCACGATTCGCGCCAACGGCGCCGTCATCGGCCAGGGACAGATGGTCGACATCGACGGCAGGCTGGGTGTGCTGGTCAGCACGCTGCACTCGCCCAAGAAAACTGCCACCGAGTGAGCTGATGCCGACACCTGGCTTCGACCCGATCTCGCTGGCCATCGCTTTTGCGCTGCTGGCTTTGCTGCCCACACTGGCGGTGGTCAGCACCACCTTTCTCAAGCTGATGGTGGTGATGTCCCTGCTGCGAAATGCGCTGGGCATTCAGCAGATCCCACCCAACTTGGCGCTGTACGGCCTGTCGCTGATTCTGTCGGTCTACATCATGGCGCCGGTGGGATCGGCCATACATGACGAATTCATCGCC
>JAXITB010000145.1:0-6869 GCA_034680305.1 Polaromonas sp.
GCCGGAGAAAGACGCCGCCACCAGCGTCGCCAGGCCGCCAGCAGGGGCGATGGCGCGCGTGCATGCCTGGGGGGAGATGTCTGCGACATGAGGGGCACAGTGTAGTGCCCGTCCATCGGCACCCTGGGACTCAGGGGAGGCACTCCGTCAGGATCGGCGGGCTGGATCTGCTGACTGAATTTGAGCTTCTTCAAACAAAATTTCTTATAGTGAAATATAAAAGCACTATTTGAAAAATAGAAAAAGTGTGCGACACTTCGGTCAGAATCGACAGCCCGTGCTTTGCCCCCAACCCGTGGGGCCTGGGCATCGGTGAACTTCGCAATACCCAATGCAGGAGACTCCCACATGGCGGCGCAACCCAAAGACATCGGAATCGGATCGCAGGACCCGGACCATCAGGAAACCCGTGAATGGCTCGACGCTCTGTCGGCCGTCATTGCGGCCCAGGGCCCGGAGCGTGCGCACTTTTTGATCGAGCAGTTGCTCGAAGAGGCCCGCCAGCACAGCATCGACCTGCCGTTTTCGGCCAACACGGGCTATGTGAACACCATCGAGCCGGAGCAGGAAGCTCGTGGCCCGGGCAACATCGAGATCGAAGAGCGTCTTCGCGCCTACATGCGCTGGAATGCCATGGCCATGGTGGTCAAGGCCAATCGCCACAACCCGGAAGACGGCGGCGACCTGGGCGGGCACATCGGCTCCTTCGCCTCACTGGCTCATTTGTTTGGCGCCGGCTTCAATCACTTCTGGCATGCCGAGGCTGAGAACCATGGCGGCGATTGCATCTACATCCAAGGCCACGTGGCGCCCGGTGTGTATGCGCGTGCCTTTCTCGAAGGGCGTTTGAGCGAAGACCAACTGCTGAACTTTCGCCAAGAGGTCCAGGGCCAGGGCTTGTCGAGCTATCCCCACCCCAAGCTCATGCCTGAGTTCTGGCAGTTCCCCACCGTCTCCATGGGCCTGGGTCCCTTGATGGCCATCTACCAGGCCCGCTTTCTGAAGTACTTGCACGCCCGCGGCATCGCCAATACCGAAAACCGCAAAGTCTGGGTGTTTTGTGGCGACGGCGAGATGGACGAGGTCGAGTCCCTGGGCGCCATCAGCCTGGCCGCGCGCGAGAATCTGGACAACCTGATCTTCGTCGTCAACTGCAACTTGCAGCGCCTGGACGGTCCGGTCAGGGGCAACGGCAAGATCGTGCAGGAGCTCGAGGGCGAATTCCGTGGCTCAGGCTGGAACGTCATCAAGCTGCTTTGGGGCAGCAACTGGGACCCGCTGCTGGCCCGCGACAAAGACGGCACGCTGCGCAAGATCATGATGGAAACCGTGGACGGCGACTATCAGGCCTTCAAGGCCAATGACGGGGCCTATGTGCGTAAGCACTTCTTCGGGCGTGATCCGCGCACGCTGGAAATGGTGGCGCACATGAGCGACGACGACATCTGGAACCTGCGCCGAGGCGGCCATGACCCGCAAAAGGTCTACGCCGCTTACCAAGCCGCAGTCAGTCACAAGGGCCAGCCCACGGTGCTCCTGATCAAGACCGTCAAGGGCTTCGGCATGGGCAAGGCCGGCGAGGGCAAGAACACGGTGCACCAGACCAAGAAGCTGACCGACGAGGACATCAAGATCTTCCGCGACCGCTTCAATATTCCGATACCCGACAGCGAACTGCCCAAGCTGCCCTTCTACAAACCGGCCGATGACACGCCGGAGATGAAGTACCTGCACGAGCGCCGCAAGGCCCTGGGCGGCTACCTGCCGCACCGTCGTACCCGCGCCGACGAGAGTTTTACCGTGCCCTCGCTGGAGACCTTCAAGGCGGTGCTCGAGCCCACGGCCGAGGGCCGGGAGATTTCCACCACCCAGGCCTATGTGCGTTTTCTCACGCAGCTCTTGCGCGATCAGGCCCTGGGCCCACGTGTGGTGCCCATCCTGGTTGACGAGGCCCGCACCTTTGGCATGGAGGGTCTGTTCCGGCAAGTGGGCATCTACAACCCGGCTGGCCAGCAGTACACCCCGGTCGACAAGGACCAGGTCATGTACTACCGCGAAGACAAAGCCGGCCAGATCCTGCAAGAAGGCATCAACGAGGCCGGCGGCATGTCCAGCTGGATCGCAGCAGCCACCAGCTACAGCACCAGCAACCGGATCATGGTCCCGTTTTATGTGTACTACTCGATGTTCGGCTTCCAGCGCATCGGTGACCTGGCCTGGGCGGCTGGTGACATGCAGGCCCGTGGCTTTTTGCTCGGCGGCACCTCTGGCCGAACCACGCTCAACGGCGAAGGGCTGCAGCATGAAGACGGACACAGCCATATCCTGGCGGGCACCATCCCGAACTGCGTCAGCTACGACCCCACCTTCGCGCACGAGGTGGCCGTCATCATGCAGCATGGTCTCAAGCGCATGGTGGAAAGGCAGGACAACGTCTTTTACTACCTGACGCTGCTCAACGAAAACTACCCCATGCCCGGTTTACAGGCCGGCACCGAGGAGCAGATCATCAAGGGCATGTACCTGCTGCAGGCTCCCGGCCCCGTCGAGGGCAAGCTGCGCGTCAACTTGCTGGGTTCGGGCTCCATCCTGCGCGAATCCATGGCTGCCAAGCAGTTGCTCGAGGAGCAGTGGGGCGTGGCCGCCACCGTGTGGAGTTGCCCGAGCTTCAATGAACTGGCGCGCGATGGCCAGGACGCCGAGCGCTGGAGCCTGCTGCATCCGACGGAGCCGGCGCGGGTGCCCTTCGTGGCGCAGCAACTGGCCGACCATGCCGGCCCGGTGGTCGCTTCCACCGACTACATCAAGTCCTACGCCGAGCAGATTCGTCCCTACCTGCCGGCCGGGCGCAGCTACAAGGTATTGGGCACCGACGGTTTTGGCCGCAGTGACTTTCGCAGCAAGTTGCGCGAGCACTTTGAAGTCAACAGGCACTACATTGTGGTGGCGGCCCTCAAGGCGCTCAGTGAGCAGGGCGAGTTGCCTGTGGCCAAGGTGGCGCAGGCCATCGCTCAGTATGGTTTGAATGTGGATAAGGTCAACCCGCTGTACGCCTGAGGGCCCGGAAGACTTTTTCGTCATCGATTTGGTCTGAGGCTGGCTTGGCTGCGGGCCTTCCATTCAGCAGCACTGAACACAAGAAGAGAGACAAGGCATGGCATTGGTAGACATCAAGGTTCCCGACATCGGTGATTTCGATCAGGTCACCGTCATTGAGTTGTTGGTCAAGCCCGGCGACACCGTCAAGGCCGAGCAGTCGCTGATCACGGTCGAGTCAGACAAGGCCTCGATGGAAATCCCCGCCAGTCACGCTGGCGTGGTCACCGCGGTTCTGGTCAAGCTGGGCGACAAGGTCAAGCAAGGCTCGGTGATCGTGACGGTCGAGGCGCTCGCTACTGCTGGCGCTGCGACCACGGCGCCAGCGCCGGCCGCTGCCCCACCTGCAAGCGCTGCACGCGCTGCACTGCCTGCATCGCCCAGCGTCTCGACTGCCGCAGTCCGCGACATCGAGGTGCGTGTGCCCAACATTGGCGACTTCAAAGATGTGGCGGTCATTGAAGTGCTCGCCAAAGTCGGCGATTCGATCGCGCGGGAGCAGTCGCTGATCACAGTCGAGTCGGACAAGGCTTCCATGGAGATTCCTTGTTCGGTAGCCGGTGTGCTCAAGCAGTTGAAGGTCAAGCTTGGGGATAAGGTCAACATTGGTGACGTGATCGCGGTCATCGAAGGTGCTGCAGCCGGTCTGGCTGCGCCAACTCCCGCCGAGCAGGCGGCCACGCCTGCTCCAGCGCCCGTCGCCGCGCCTGCGGCGGCCCCGTCTGCGGCCAGCGCGCCCGTAGCGGCGGTGCATCAGCCCGCAGCAGCCCTGGCTGTCGGCCTGCCTCATGCGTCGCCATCGGTACGCAAATTTGCCCGCGAGTTGGGGGTGCCCATTGACGAGGTGCCAGGCTCTGGCCCCAAGGGGCGCATCACGGCCGAGGACATCCAGAAATTCACCCACTCGGTCATGAGTGGCGCCACCCAGACCAAGGCGCAGGCTGCCAAGGCCCCAGCGGTGACTTCGGGTGTGGGCCTGGATCTGCTGCCCTGGCCCAAGGTGGACTTCGCCAAATTCGGCCCGATCGAGCGCAAGGAGATGTCGCGCATCAAGAAGATTAGCGGCGCCAACCTGACGCGCAACGCCATCATGATCCCGGCGGTCACCAACCATGACGATGCCGACATCACCGAACTCGAGGCTTTCCGTGTTCTGACCAACAAGGAAAACGAAAAGAGCGGCATCAAGGTCACCATGTTGGCCTTTCTGATCAAGGCCTGTGTGGCCGCGCTCAAGAAGTTTCCCGAGTTCAACAGCTCGCTCGATGGCGACGCGCTGGTCTACAAGCAGTACTGGCACATTGGTTTTGCCGCCGACACGCCCAATGGGCTGGTGGTTCCGGTCATCAAGGACGCCGACAAAAAAGGCGTGCTGCAAATCAGTCAGGAGATGGCCGAGTTGGCCAAGAAAGCCCGCGACGGCAAGCTCAGCCCGGCCGACATGTCCGGTGCGACCTTCACCATCTCTAGTCTGGGCGGGATCGGTGGGCGTTACTTCACGCCCATCATCAACGCCCCTGAAGTTGCCATTTTGGGGGTGTGTAAGTCCAACATGGAGCCGGTGTGGAACGGCAAGGAGTTTGTGCCGCGCCTGATGTTGCCGCTGTCTTTGACCTGGGACCACCGGGTGATCGACGGTGCTTCGGCAGCGCGCTTTAACGCCTACCTGGGACAGATCCTCGGCGACTTCCGTCGCGTGTTGCTCTGAAGCTCTACCGTGCCAGGCGGTTAACCTACGCCTTTTGCACAAGACGCAGCGTCAGCGGAGCAACACATGACAACACTGGTGATCGTTAAGAAAGACGGGCAGGTGGCCATTGCAGCCGACACCCTGGTGACCTTTGGGGACACCCGGCTGGGCAGCCGCTTTGAGGCCAACAGCAAAATTTTGCGGCTCGATACGGCTCGCGGCGTGAGCTATGTGGGCATGGCCGGCTCGGTCGCGCATTTTCCGGTGCTGCGCAAGGCCATGAGCAGCCTGCCGGCCGACCAGGTGCTGCTGGGCAGCAAAGACGAAATCTTTGACACCTTCACCCGACTTCACCCGGTGCTCAAGGACCAGTTCTACCTGCAGACCAAGGAAGACGACAACGACCCCTATGAGTCCAGTCAGTTCAGCGTGGTCATTGCCAACCAAACCGGAATTTACGGGCTCTACAGCTACCGGGAAATTTTTGAATTCAAGCAGTTCTGGGGGATCGGCTCTGGCCGCAGCTTCGCGCTGGGCGCCATGCATGCTTGCTGGGACAAGGCCAAGTCGGCGCGCGAGGTGGCGCTGATGGGCGTGGGTGCGGGCTGTGAGTTTGACAAGAACTCCGCGCCGCCCATCGAGTTGTATACGCTGAAAATGAAAGTTAAAGAAACATGAGTGCTGCCTCTGTGATCGAAGTAACCGTCCCCGACATGGGTGACTTCAAGGATGTGTCGGTCATTGAGGTGCTGGTCAAGCCCGGCGACACCATCAAGCCGGAACAAAGCCTGATCACGGTCGAGTCGGACAAAGCATCCATGGAAATTCCGGCCAGCCACGGTGGTGTGGTCCGTCAGCTCCTGGTCAAGCTCGGTGACAAGATCAATCAGGGCACAGTGGTTCTGACGCTGGAGGTCGCTGAATCGGCGGCCGCTGCGAGGGCCCCTGCGGCCCCAACGGCGGTCCCAGCCGCAGCGCCAGTGGCGCCTGCCGCTCAGACTGCGCCGGCGGCAGCCGCCTTTGCTGGCTCGGCCGATCTGGACTGTGATGTCTTGGTTTTGGGCGGCGGGCCGGGCGGCTATTCGGCCGCTTTCCGCGCGGCCGACCTTGGCCTGAAGGTCGTCATGGTCGAACGCTATGCCACTTTGGGTGGCGTGTGCCTGAACGTGGGCTGCATTCCGTCAAAGGCGCTGCTGCATGTGGCCGCCGTGATGGACGAGGTCAGTCACATGGCCGATCTGGGCGTCGATTTTGGTCAGCCTGTGCTCAACATCGACAAGCTGCGTGGCCACAAAGACAAAGTCATCGGCAAGCTGACCGGCGGCCTGGCGGCCATGGCCAAGATGCGCAAGGTCACCACCGTGCGCGGTTACGGGGCTTTCATCGGTGCCAACCACTTGGAGGTGGAAGAAACCACCGGCTCCGGCCAAGAAAAATCCGGTAGCAAGAAGGTGGTGGCCTTCAAGCGCGCCATCATTGCGGCGGGCTCGCAAGCCGTTCGTCTGCCCTTCATGCCTGAGGACCCGCGCGTGGTCGACAGCACTGGCGCGCTGGCGCTCAAAGAAGTGCCCAAACGCATGTTGATTTTGGGCGGCGGCATCATCGGCCTGGAAATGGGCACCGTCTACAGCACCCTGGGCGCGCGTCTGGATGTGGTGGAAATGATGGATGGGCTGATGCAAGGCGCCGACCGTGATCTGGTCAAGGTCTGGCAAAAGATGAACGCCAAGCGCTTTGACCACATCATGCTCAAGACCAAGACCGTGTCTGCACGCGCCTTGCCCGAGGGCATTGAGGTGACGTTTGAAAGTGCCGAACCCGGCGGCACAGCGCCCGCACCGCAGGTCTATGACTTGGTGCTGCAAGCTGTGGGCCGCACACCCAACGGTAAGAAGATCGCTGCCGACAAGGCAGGGGTGGCGGTGAGCGAGCGTGGTTTCATCAACGTCGACATCCAGATGCGCACCAACGTGCCACACATCTTCGCCATTGGTGACATCGTGGGTCAGCCCATGCTGGCGCACAAGGCGGTGCACGAGGCGCATGTGGCTGCTGAAGTGATCGCGGGCGAACTGCAAGGCAA
>JAXITB010000146.1:0-6850 GCA_034680305.1 Polaromonas sp.
GATGATCCGATTGTTTGAGCAACTGGTGCTGCTGGACCGTTTCTTGAATGACGCGATTGAGTGCGATGTCGATTGTTTGCGTGACCCTGAAGGCAAGACCTTCATCGGTGGCGTGATGGAACACATCGAACAAGCGGGTGTGCACAGCGGTGACTCAGCTTGCTCCTTGCCTCCGTACTCTTTGTCAGAAGCCACAGTGATCGAACTCAAGCGCCAATCTGCCGCGATGGCCGGTGCTTTGAACGTGGTCGGTTTGATGAACGTGCAGTTCGCCATTCAACACGTGGACGGCAAAGACGTCATCTACGTGCTCGAAGTCAACCCACGTGCTTCACGCACTGTGCCTTATGTGTCCAAAGCCACGGGCATCCAGCTGGCCAAGGTCGCTGCACGTTGCATGGCGGGTCAAACACTCGCGTCGCAAGGCATCACGAAAGAAGTCACACCGCCTTATTTCAGCGTCAAAGAAGCCGTCTTCCCCTTTGTGAAGTTCCCTGGCGTCGACACCATCCTCGGCCCCGAGATGAAGTCCACCGGCGAAGTCATGGGCGTGGGCAAGACCTTTGGCGAGGCCTTCGTCAAGTCCCAGATCGGCGCGGGCACCCGCCTGCCTACCTCGGGGCGGGTGTTTCTGACGGTCAAAAATAACGACAAGCCCCGCGCCGTTGAGGTCGCTCGAGCGCTGCGCTCGCTCGGCTTTGATCTGGTCGCCACCAAAGGCACCGCCGCAGCCATTGAGGCGGCCGGCATCGCTTGCACCGTGGTCAACAAGGTCACGGAAGGTCGGCCCCACGTGGTGGACATGATCAAGAACGATGAGATTGCGATGGTCATCAACACGGTGGAAGAGCGCCGCAACGCCATCGCCGATTCACGGCAGATTCGGACCTCGGCCTTGGCCGCCCGCGTGACCACCTTCACCACCATCGCGGGTGCCGAAGCCGCAGTCGAGGGCATGAAGTACTTGCAGCACCTGTCGGTGTATTCCTTGCAGGAATTGCACAGTCAGTTGGTCAGCGCCTGAGGGCATGGCTGCAGCCCGACCCTGTCGGGTTGCAGCCATGCATTACACTTCGCGCCAATCCAGGGCAACTGACCGCCCCCGGGCAACTGGCGGCGGTTTATCTTTTTCCCCCGGAGACGGTTCATGACCACCCTTCCCATCACCAAGCGCGGCGCAGAAAAGCTCAAGGCTGAGTTGCATCAACTCAAGACGGTTGAGCGTCCTGCCGTGATTGCTGCGATCGCCGAGGCGCGTGCCCAGGGTGATCTGAGTGAGAACGCCGAGTACGACGCCGCCAAGGATCGGCAGGGCTTCGTCGAAGGACGCATTGCCGAGGTCGAGGGCAAGTTGGCGGCGGCGCAGATCATCGATCCGGCCGAGGTCGATGCCGGGGGCAAGGTGGTGTTTGGTTCGACCGTTGAATTGGAAGAAGAAGCCAGTGGGGATTCTGTGACCTACCAGATCGTCGGCGAGGACGAGGCCGATCTCAAGCTGGGCCTGATCAACGTGAGTTCGCCCATTGCGCGTGCGCTCATCGGCAAGGAAGAGGGTGACGTCGCTGAGGTGCAGGCCCCTGGCGGCGTCAAGCGCTACGAGATCGTCTCGGTCAGCTACCGCTGAGCGCGGTCGCAGGGCGCCGATGAATACGCCTCGCCTGGCTTGGGCCACCCTGGCTGCCGGCCTCTGGTGGGGCAGCCTGACGGCCCTTTGTGCGGTGGTGGTGCCGCTGCTGTTTGCCCACCTTCCTACGCCCCAGTTGCCCGGCGGCATGGCCGCCCGGCTGTTTTCTGCCCAAACCTGGCTCTCGGCCGCTTGTGCCTTGCTGTTGTTGATGGTCTTCAACCGAACGGAAGAAGAAGGGCTCAAGAGCCTGGGCCGGCTGCTGCTGCGCTGGGTGGTGGCGGGATTTTTCTGCGCCCTGTTGGTGGAGTTGGCGGTGGCCCCCCGCATCCTCACGGCACGCGGTGACGCGCAGGCGCTGCGCTGGTGGCATGGTCTGGGCAGCGCACTGATGCTGCTGCAGTGGCTGTGCGCCTCCTGGGTGTTCTGGCGACTGGCGCGCCGCACCTGAGGCTGTGAACGGCCGCGGACGGCCGGATTTCAGATCGCGGTTTTTTCGGCCGCCTGCAAGGTATTGACCAGCAGCATGGTGATGGTCATCGGGCCCACGCCGCCTGGCACCGGCGTGATGTGACCGGCCACCTGGCTGACGCCGGCAAAGTCCACATCGCCGCAGAGCTTGCCTTCTTCATTGCGGTTCATACCCACGTCGAGCACCACCGCGCCCGGCTTGACCATGTCGGCCGTCAATACGTTGCGCCGGCCAACCGCCGCCACGATGAGGTCAGCCTGCAGCGTGTGGGCCTTGAGATCCTGAGTGCGTGAATGGCAGATGGTGACGGTCGCGTCTTGCTGCAGCAGCATCAGCGCCATGGGCTTGCCCACGATGTTACTGCGCCCGATGACCACCGCGTGCTTACCGCGCAGTTCGTAGCCGATAGATTCCAGCATCTTCATGCAGCCATAAGGCGTGCAGGGCCAGAATCCGGGCATGCCGGTCATCAGGGCCCCGGCGCTGGCCACATGAAAACCATCGACGTCCTTGGCCGGGCTGATGGCCTCGATCACCGTCTGCGCGTCAATGTGTGCCGGCAGCGGCAGTTGCACCAGGATGCCGTGGATCTTCGGGTCTTCGTTGAGCGCCTGTACCCGCTCGAGCAACTGGGCCTGGCTCATGCTGGCCTCGTACTTTTCCAGCACCGAATGCAGGCCGTGGTCCTGGCAGGCTTTGACCTTATTGCGCACATACACCTGACTGGCGGGGTTGTCGCCGACCAAGACGACGGCCAGACCAGGCTGAATGCCCCGGCTGTGCAGGGCCTGGGCGCGGCGTGCCACATCGGCGCGCAGTCGGGCGGAAAGGGCGTTGCCGTCTATCAGTTGAGCCGTCATGTCGATGTGCCGCAGTTCGGATGAAAAACGCCCGCTTCCAGCGGGCGTGCCATGGGTGATCGGGTGGGCTCAGGCCTTGGCCGTGGTCGATGAGCCCAGCGCAATCTTGAGCAGGTCAGCCACCGTGTTGGCGTTGAGTTTTTCCATGATGTTGGCGCGGTGCGCCTCCACCGTCTTGATGCTGATGCCCAGGTCGTCGGCGATCTGCTTATTGAGCCGTCCGGCGACGATACGCTCGAGCACTTGGGCTTCGCGTGAGGTGAGCTTGGCCAGCAGGGCGTCACGGCTGGCGCTGTTTTGATGCTCGTGAAAGCTCTCACGGGCCTGCTCAAGCATGCGCTCGACCAGACTGAGCAGGGCCTCTTCCTGGAAGGGCTTTTGGATGAAGTCCATCGCGCCTTTTTTCATGGTGCTCACCGCCATGGGCACGTCGCCATGGCCGGTGATGAACACCACGGGCAAGGGGCTCTTGCGTTCAATGAGACGGTCCTGCAGTTCGAGGCCGGTCATGCCGCCCATGCGAATGTCGACGATCAGGCAGGCGACTTCGCGTGGGTCATAGCGGCTCAGAAAGGTTTCGGCCGAGTCGTAGCAGCGCACCCGGTAGTCCTTGCCTTCGAGCAACCATTGCAGCGAATCGCGCACGCCCTCGTCGTCGTCTACAACGTAAACCGTGCCCTTTTTTGGAATCAAGCTCATGCGAACCTTGTTGCAGCGCTGCTGCTGTCAGTGTCATCGAAGGGCGGGGGGCTCGTTGACCTCACGGGGCTGCGCGTCGGGGGCGACGTCAGACTCGCTGGTGGCCGGCAGCCAGAAGGTAAACCGACAGCCCAACACCTCCTGACCATTGTAGAGGTTCTCGGCCTCCAGCCGTCCCTGGTGGGATTCGACGATGCTGCGGCACAGCTTGAGCCCGATGCCCATGCCCTCGGCCTTGGTGGAGTAGAAGGCCTCGAACAGCCGCTTGCTGTTTTCAGCTGACAGCCCCCGCCCGGAATCGAGCACTGCAAACTCAACCATGGCTTGTGCCTGTTCGGTCGCTGGCTGATAACTGACTCGCAGCTCCACCCGTCGCCTGGCCGTCGGTCGGCCGGCTTGCTCAATGGATTCAGCGGCGTTTTTGAGCAGATTGATCAGCACCTGCTCGATCAGGATGGGATCGACCATCACCTTGGGTAGCCCCGGCGCGAGGTAGTGGCTCAGGCGTACATGGTGACGGCGCAGCTCAATGTCGGCCAACTCCATCGCGTTGCTCACGATGGTGGCCACATCGGAGGGCGTGCGGTTGGGCTCGCTGCGTTTGACGAAGGAGCGGATGCGGTGAATGATCTGGCCGGCCCGCTGTGCCTGCCGTGCGGTTTTGTCCAGCGCGCCGACCAGATCGGCCGTATCGATGTTGCCACGCTCGATGCGCGAGACCATGCCCTTGCAGTAGTTGCTGATGGCCGTCAGCGGCTGGTTGAGCTCGTGGGCCACCGAGGAGGCCATCTCGCCCATGGTGATCAGGCGACTGGCTGACTGGGCCCGCTCGGCCTGCAAAGCCGCTTGCTCTTCAGCCTGCCGGCGGGGCGTGATGTCGGTGGCAATCATCATCTGGGCCAAGCGGCCATCGACCCAACTGAGGTAGCGCGAGCGCACTTCGAGCCATTTGCCCAACTCGGGCACAAAGATCTCTGCGTTTTCAGCCGCAGCGGCCGTCAGTGTGTGGGTGGGCAACCCCACCAGCGAGTCGACCGGGTCCAGCATCTCGTCGCTGGGCGCCACGGCCGGCATGCCGGCCTGGGTCACCAGTCGCAGGTGGCCGGCCACTTCCCCGCCAAACCAGGCTCGGTAGAGGCGGTTGGCGAACAAGAGCTCGGCGCTGTCAAGAGGTGCCACCGAAACGGCGGCGTCCAGTCCCTCGAGCACCGTGGTGAAGCGTTCGTAGGAGTTCGACAATTCCTCGCGAATTCGCTTGGGCTCGGTGATGTCGGTCATCGAGGTCATCCAGCCGGCCTGTTGACCGCGCGGATCGATCAGGGGCGAGACGTACATCCGGGCGTCAAAAATCGATCCGTCCTTGCGCTTGACCCGCACCTCGAATCCGCCCGGCGTCGATCGTCCGGCCAGTTCTTCTTCGAGCCGGGCCGTCAGCCAATCGACGTCCTGGTCGGGCCAATAGGGGAAGGGGGCAGTGCGCCCAACCAATTCCGGCTCGCTCCAGCCGGTCATCTGGCAGAAGGCTGGGTTGACGTAGGTGATGCGCCCCTGAAGATCGAGCGCGCGCATGCCAGTGAGCATGGAGTTTTCCATGGCCCGGCGGAAATTGGTTTCGGCCACCAGGGCCTCCTGGGCCTGCACCCGTCGGCGGGTGTGACGCCAAGTGCCCAGCAGCATCCAGACGGTCAATGCGCTCAGCGCGCTGACCAGCCAGAAAAAACCGCTGCCCACCACCCCCAGCGAGGCCCGATAAGCCTGAGCCCGGATGAGCAGGCCATTGCCCACTGGAGAGACCGGGATTTCATAGGCCACGGCCTCTTGCTGCCATGGCAGCCATGCGCTCACGCTGGCCCTGGGCGGCGGCAGACTGCCGGCCAGGATCGCGCCTTGATCATCGGTCAGAGCCACTGCATACCGAGCGCTGATCTCCGGCGGCACACCAAAGCGCAGCAGTCCGTCGAGTGAATATTCGCCCAAGATCACGCCGTCGAATCGGCCTTGGTTGTCCAGCGGTACCTGCAACTGTACCGTCGGCAAGCCGGCAGCGGTTTCGCTGCCTGCGGCCAGTGGGCGCGAGTACACCGGCTGACGCAGATCGCGCACCAGACCAAAGGTTTGGTCGGACTCGCCAGCGGATAAGGTGTCGGTCACCTGCCTTTGTTGGGCCGAGCCCGCGCTGGGCGAGGCATAGGACGAGCGTACCCGCCTCCGGGCGTCGACCCAGGTCACCGCCATCAGTTCAGGATGCTGGTTGGCCATGGACTCGGCCTGTGGCACGAAGTCGTCCAGGCGGATTTCTCGGTTGGAAATGTCTCGCCCCAGTCGCATCAACTGTTCCTGCCGCTCCAGCAAGCGAAGGCGCAGCCTTTGCTGGGCGTATTCCACATCGCGCCGAACGGCTTCAGTTTCTCGATCGACCTCCTCGATGCGTAGGTAGGCGAATGCAGCAATCACGGCGGCCAGAAACAGCGCCACGGCCAGCAAGGGGCCGAGGGTGACGAAGCGGTCCTGACGTGCCGGAGAAAGACGCCGCCACCAGCGTCGCCAGGCCGCCAGCAGGGGCGATGGCGCGCGTGCCTGGCCGGGGGAGTGGGTCTGCGACATGAGGCTTCCAGTGTAGTGCCGGCCTCTTTGAATCGATGTGTGGCATCAGTCTTGACCAGGCCCCTCTTGGGATGGTTTGATCAAGGACCGGTCCTTAATCGTTTAAAATTTCTTATTGTGAAACAGATAAGCACTATTTGAAAAATACAAAAAGTATGCGACACTTCGGTCAGAATCGTTAGCCCGTGCTCTGCCCGCCACCCGTGGGGCCGAGGCATCGGTGAACTTCGCAATACCCAATGCAGGAGACTCCAATATGGCGGCGCAACCCAAAGAGATCGGACTCGGCTCGCAGGACCCCGATCAGCAGGAAACCCGTGAATGGCTAGACGCCCTGTCTGCCGTCATCCAGGCCCAGGGCCCGGAGCGTGCGCACTTTCTGATCGAGCAGTTGCTCGAAGAGGCCCGCCAGCACAGCATTGACCTGCCGTTTTCGGCCAACACGGGCTATGTGAACACCATCGAGCCGGAGCAGGAAGCGCGTTGCCCGGGCAACATCGAGATCGAAGAGCGTCTTCGCGCCTACATGCGCTGGAATGCCATGGCCATGGTGGTCAAGGCCAATCGCCACAACCCGGAAGACGGCGGCGA
>JAXITB010000147.1:0-6831 GCA_034680305.1 Polaromonas sp.
CATGGCCACTTTGGACTCTTCCAAGTTCTCCAAATTCACGACACCTGAGTCGGCCATCTCGTGATAGAAGTCATTGCCTTCGCGGGTACGTTCACCCACACCGGCGAACACCGACAAGCCGCTGTGCGCTTTGGCGATGTTGTTGATGAGTTCCATCATGTTCACGGTTTTGCCCACACCGGCACCACCGAACAGACCAACCTTGCCGCCTTTGGCAAACGGGCAGACCAAGTCGATCACCTTGATGCCGGTTTCCAGCAGCTCGGTCGAGGGCGACAGTTCGTCGTAGGCCGGCGCTTTGCGGTGGATCGATGCAGACAGGGTCTGATCGACCGGGCCGCGCTCGTCAATGGGGTTGCCCAGCACGTCCATGATGCGGCCCAGTGTGGCCTTACCCACGGGCACGGTGATCGGCGCGTCGGTGTTGTACACCACGTTGCCGCGACGCAGACCGTCGGACGAGCCCAGCGCAATCGTACGCACCACGCCGTCGCCGAGTTGCTGCTGCACTTCCAGCGTCAGGGCCGAGCCCTCCATTTTGAGCGCGTCATAAACGCTGGGCATCTGGTCGCGCGCGAACTCCACGTCCACCACAGCGCCGATGCACTGAACAATCTTGCCTTGAGCGTGAGCCATGATTGAATCCTTTTTCCGTTTTCTTAAATACTCGTTCGACGTCGGCCTCTAGGCTCAGACGGCGGCCGCACCGGCCACGATCTCCGAAAGCTCTTTCGTGATCGCCGCTTGGCGGGTTTTGTTGTAGACGAGCTTGAGTTCTGCGATCACATTGCCTGCGTTGTCGGTAGCGGCCTTCATGGCAACCATGCGGGCCGACTGCTCCGAAGCCATGTTCTCGGCCACCGCCTGATAAACCAGCGCCTCGACGTAACGAACCAGCAGGTCATCGATGACGGACTGAGCGTCCGGCTCGTAGATGTAGTCCCAGCCGTGGTGGCCCTTGTCGGCCTCCAGCTTGGCCAGCGGCAGCAACTGCTCGACCACCGGCTCCTGGCGCATGGTGTTGATGAACTTGGTGTAGCACAGATACACCGCGTTGACCTTGCCTTGCGAGTAAGCGTCCAGCAATACCTTGACCGGCCCGATCAGCTTTTCCAAGTGGGGCTTGTCACCGAGTTGGGTGACATGCGAGACCACCGGAGCGCCGATGCGGTTGAGAAAGCCCAGGCCCTTGGTCCCGATGGCCACCGCCTGCACCGCATGGCCGGCCGCCTGCACATCGCGCAGCTTGCCGGTCAGGGCGCGCAGCACATTGGTGTTGAGACCGCCACACAGCCCCTTGTCGGTCGACACGACGATGAAGCCGGCGGCCTTGGCGTCGTTGACCTGCATGAAGGGGTGGGTGTACTCGGGATTGGCCTGGCTCAGGTTGGCCGCGATGTTGCGGACCTTGTCGCTGTAGGGGCGAGCGGCACGCATCCGGTCCTGCGCCTTGCGCATCTTGGAGGCGGCCACCATTTCCATGGCCTTGGTGATCTTCCTGGTGTTTTCCACCGATTTGATCTTGCCGCGGATTTCCTTGCCTGCTGCCATATGAGTTCCTAAAGGGTTCTAAGGCTCGAAGGCTTCAGGCGAAGGACTTCTTGAACTCGGTGATGGCAGCGGTCATCTCGGCCTCGGACTCCTTGTCCAGGGCCTTGTTCGACTCGAGCTTGGCCAACAGCGAGGCATGCTTGTCCTTGAGGTAGCTGTGCAGACCCGACTCGAAGGCCAGAATCTTCTTGACCTCGACATCGTCCATGAAGCCCTTGTTCACCGCGAACAGCGAAGCACCCATCAGGCTGATGGGCAGCGGGCTGTATTGGGGCTGCTTGAGCAGTTCGGTCACCCGGGCGCCACGGTCGAGCTGCTTGCGGGTGGCCTCATCCAGGTCAGAGGCGAACTGCGCAAAAGCGGCCAGTTCACGGTACTGCGCCAAGTCGGTACGAATACCGCCGGACAGGCCCTTGATCAGTTTGGTTTGGGCGGCACCACCGACGCGGGACACCGAAATACCAGCGTTAATGGCGGGGCGGATACCGGCATTGAACAGGCTGGTTTCCAGGAAGATCTGACCGTCGGTGATGGAAATCACGTTGGTGGGCACGAAGGCCGACACGTCACCGGCCTGGGTTTCGATGACCGGCAGCGCCGTCAGCGAGCCCGTCTGGCCCTTGACCTCACCCTTGGTGAAGGCCTCGACATAGTCGGCATTGACGCGGGCAGCGCGCTCAAGCAGACGGCTGTGGAGATAAAACACGTCGCCAGGGTAGGCTTCGCGGCCCGGAGGACGACGCAGCAGCAGCGACACCTGACGGTAGGCCACGGCCTGCTTGGACAGGTCGTCATAAACGATCAGGGCGTCTTGACCACGGTCACGGAAATACTCGCCCATCGTGCAGCCAGAGTAAGCCGACACATACTGCATCGCGGCCGACTCGGAGGCCGATGCGGCCACCACGATGGTGTAGTCCATGGCGCCGGCCTGCTCGAGGGCGCGCACCACGTTTTTGATCGACGAGGCCTTCTGGCCGATCGCGACATACACGCAGGTCATGTTCTGACCCTTCTGGTTGATGATCGCGTCGATCGCCACGGCGGTTTTGCCGGTCTGGCGGTCGCCAATGATCAACTCACGCTGACCCCGGCCGATCGGCACCATGGAGTCAATCGACTTCAGGCCGGTCTGCATGGGCTGGTCGACCGATTTACGGGCGATCACGCCCGGGGCGACCTTTTCAATCACGTCGGTCATCTTGGCGTTGATCGGGCCCTTGCCGTCGATGGGCTGGCCCAGCGCGTTGACCACACGGCCAATCAGCTCGGGGCCGACCGGCACTTCAAGAATACGGCCGGTGCACTTGACCGTGTCGCCTTCGGCGATGTGCTCGTACTCACCCAAGATCACGGAGCCGACCGAGTCGCGCTCGAGGTTCAGGGCCAGACCGTAGGTGGGCACGCCATCCTTGGTGGCCGGGAACTCCAGCATCTCGCCCTGCATCACATCGGACAGGCCGTGAATGCGAACAATACCGTCAGCCACCGACACCACGGTGCCTTGGTTGCGGATGTCGGCACTGGCGCCCAGCCCCTCAATGCGGCTTTTGATCAGTTCAGAAATTTCTGCGGGATTGAGTTGCATGACTCTTTCCTTCTTTCAAGTTGGTTGGTGACCCTCGCCCCAGATCAGGCGATGAGCGCCACTTTCATTTGTTCCAAACGGGCTTTGACCGAGGTGTCGAGCACCTCGTCACCCACCACGACGCGAATGCCGCCGATCAGTTCGGGCTGCAACTGCACACTCAGATCGAGCTTGCGCCCAAAACGCTTTTCTAGCGTCGCGGCCAAGTCGGCCAGGGCCTGTCCTTCGATGGGGAAAGGGCTGTGGACCACCGCATCAGAGGTTCCCGTCTGGGTATTGACCAGCATTCGGAACTGACGCGCGACCTCAGGCAAGGCAGGCAGGCGACCGTTGTCAACCACCGTGCGCAGGAAGTTGCGCGCCTTGTCCGACAGGGCCGACTTGCTCACGCCGACCATGACATCGTAGGTTTGCTGAGCCGTGACTTTGGGGTCTGCGGCCAGTTGCTGCAACTGGGGGTCTGCCGCGATGGCCGCGAGCTCCTCGAGCCAGGCCAAGCTACCTTGCAGGTCGGCCGCACTGCTCTTGAACAGTGCCTCGGCGTAGGGCCGGGCGATGGTCGCAAGTTCAGCCATGGTTCAGAGCTCGGCTTTCAGACGTGTCAGCAGGTCGGCGTGGACGCTGGCCGTGACCTCGCGGCGCAAAATCTGCTCAGCGCCCTTAACCGCCAAGGTGGCCACTTCCTCACGCAGCAACTGCCTGGCCTTGACCGTCTGCTGGTCGGCCTCGGCGCGGGCTGCAGCGATGATCTTGGCAGCCTCTTCCGACGCCTTGGCCTTGGCCTCCTCGATCATGCCTTGAGCGCGACGCTCGGCCTCGGCCAAACGCACAGCCGCTTCATTGCGCGACTTGGACAGTTCCTGCTCGACACGCTGGTTGGCCGCAGACAAATCAGCTTTGGCCTTGTCGGCAGCAGCCAGACCGTCGGCGATTTTGCGCGCACGCTCATCGAGCGCCGTGGTGATCGGCGGCCAGACGAACTTCATCGTAAACCACACCAGAATCAGGAAAACAATGATCTGGATGATCAGGGTACCGGTAATGCTCACTTGGATTCCTTTCCCCAACGCCACCCGCCTTCAAGGCAAGGGGGTCCGGGCCTATTCACGAGGGCCAGCAAAAATTACTTCGGCAGATTGGCAATCTGACCCAGGAACGGGTTGGCGGTGGCAAACCACAGAGCAATACCCGTACCGATAATGAAGGCAGCGTCGATCAGACCAGCCAACAGGAACATCTTGGTTTGCAGTTCACCCATGAGTTCGGGCTGGCGAGCAGCAGACTCCAGGTATTTGCTGCCCATGATGCCGATGCCGATACAAGCACCGACGGCGCCCAGGCCAATGATCAGGCCGGCGGCCAAGGCAACAAAGCTGATAACTTCCATGATGTAACTCCTAAAGAGACAGGTTGAGAGAAAACGAAAAACAAAAATCGAGGTGCTGAAAAGACCCAATCAGTGGGCGTCATGCGCCTGGCCTATGTAGACCAGGGTCAGCATCATGAACACAAAGGCCTGAAGGGTGATGATCAGGATGTGGAAGATGGCCCAGGCCGAACCAGCAATGATGTGACCGATGGCCAAACCAATGCCCGTGGCCGACAGGGACCAAGCACCACCCATCAGGGCAATCAGCATGAAGATCAGTTCGCCGGCATACATGTTGCCGAACAGTCGCATGCCGTGCGAGACGGTCTTGGCGACGAACTCAATGATCTGCATCAGGAAATTGAAAGGCCAGAGCAAAGGATGCGAGCCGAAGGGGGCGGTGAACAACTCGTGAATCCAGCCGCCCAAGCCCTTGATCTTGATGTTGTAGTAAAGGCAGATCATCAACACCGCCACCGACAGACCCATGGTCACCGACAGATCGGCAGACGGCACCACGCGCATATAGTCTTTGGCACCCACCGAAGGCGCCACACCATGCCAGATAGCCGGAATCAAATCAACCGGCAGCAAGTCCATGGCGTTCATCAGGAAAATCCAGACGAAGATGGTCAGTGCCAAGGGCGCGACAAACTTGCGGCTCTCGGCGCTGTGGACGATGCCTTTGGCCTGGCTGTCGACCATTTCGACCAGAATTTCAACCGCAGCCTGGAAGCGCCCCGGCACACCTGAAGTGGCCTTACGCGCAGCCTTCCAAAGAAAAAAGCAGCCCAAGATGCCCAACAAAATGGCCCAAAACAGGGAGTCTAGGTTGAATACCGAGAAGTCCAGCACGCCGGACGGCTTCTTATTCTGGAGGTGGCCCAGGTGATGAATGATGTATTCACCAGCGGTCGGTCCGTTTTCTGCTGCCATCTTCTTGCCCGTTCTTCCAAGTTCCTCAAGATGTCCGGCGACGGCGGGACTTGAACCACACCGCCAGCCAGACCACCTTCATGGTCACCACCAGACCCGCCAACAAGGCCGGCCAACTCAAATCTGCCACCAGCCTGGGCGCCGCCACCAACATGGCCAGCGTCAGACCGATCTTGACGAACTCCCAAACAAAGAAGCCCGCCACCGCCGTTCCCGGGTTGATAGAAGCCAAACGCCCCGTCAACCCCCGCGCAAAAACCGCCCCTGGCACCACGATCGCCGCCGCCCCATACAGAGCGGACAGAGCCCAAGCCCAGCGTCCGGACAGACCACCCAGCACAACCGCGAGAACCAAGCCAGTCACCGCCTGCCAAGCCAGCACCCACCGGACTGACACCGCCGGACGATCCAGACCCAGTTGCAGCACCTGCTCACGGGTCAAAGGCCGCGCGGGCGCTGGCTCTGCTTGGTCTTCCCAGGAACGCCAAACCTGTTCAATGGGCAATTTGACCTGACCCGGGTCCAAAGACTTCGCCGCCGGCCCCATGGAAACACGGTCTGTATTCAAGTTGCCCGCCAATGCGCTGAACGCTCCAGTCACTGCGTAACCAAATTCGCAACACGCGCCTCAGTCTAAAAACACCAAGTTACGTCAAGGTTACAAGTCCTGTTCGAAAGCCGAACCGATACCTGCAAAGCCCAGCATTATAGGTGGAAACACGGAGGCGGTGTCAATGACCGCGCTTCACCCCTGCCAGGCGCCGGTTACGACGATGACCCTTCGATCGACCGATTCAGCTCAGTCAATGGCCCCATCAGCCCGGCTTGACCGAATTTTCCGCCGGTGGATACCCGATCAATTTACGCGGTGGGGACACGAACGAGTTCAAAAATATTTACACTTGTGACAAATTTTCAACAAAATCTCGAAGGATTCTCATGCGATCAAACGCTTGGGCGTTGTCAGTCGCGCTTTGCGGGCTGGTTTTCTTGTCCGGCTGCGATCAAGTGCGGCAGGCGGTCGGCGACCTGATCAATCCACCCAACGCCAGCGAGGTCGCAGTTCGCGTCAACGCACTGGCTGCCCAAGGCAAGGTCCCGCAAGCCATCCAGGTGGGCGAGGAATTCTTGCTGAAGAACAAGGACCCCAGCGGCGACTTACACCGAAAGCTTGCCCAACTGCACACCAGCCAGGGTGACGCGATCAGTGCCGTGAGGCATCTTCAGCAAAGCACCGCAGGCGCCCCCCAGGCTGCCAGCGCGCCGCCGCAGCCCGACGCCCCCAATCAGAAGCCCGATGAGCCCAAAGCGCAAGCCGGCGCGGCCGCCGCGGTTGATGGCGCCGCCGCCAAGGTAGGCCCCAACGGCATTGAAGTGCGCGCGGGCG
>JAXITB010000148.1:0-6781 GCA_034680305.1 Polaromonas sp.
CCCACATTTTTATGGCCTGGATGCCGGTGCGGCCGCGATCAACATGAACATCGCACGCCACTTCACCTCGATCTACACGCCGCAGTCCAATCGGCTGGTCGACGAATGGGTCAAAGCGGGCCGACTGCGCTGGGGCCGGGTCGGACTTTTTCAGCGCACCGATGGGGTCAAGGCCAATGTCACCGGCCTGCGCAGCGGGCAGGTCTTGTACCTGCTGCCCGACATGGATTTTGGGCCGGATGGATCGGTTTTTGTGCCGTTTTTTGGCGTGATGGCTGCCACCGTACCGTCTCTGGCGCGCTTTGCCCGTCTGGGGCGGGCCAAGGTCATTTCAGTGGTGCCGCGCATGACCGCGCAGGGCTATGACGTGGAAATACTGCCGGCTTGGCAAAACTTCCCCACTGATGACCTGCAAGCCGACACCGCCCGGGGCAACCAACTGCTCGAGTCTCTGGTTCTGAGCATGCCGGCCCAGTATTACTGGGTTCATCGGCGTTTAAAGTCTCGCCCCCCGGGCCAGCCGGGGGTTTATTGATCGGCCGCGGCCATCGGCTTTGCCGGCTTGGCCAGGAATTGGGTGATCCGCTCAATCACCAACTCGGTTTGCTCGTGAACGATCCAGTGGCTGGCCTGTGCCACCTGGTGCAGTTCGAGTTGTGGCACCCATTGCGTCAGGCCGTCGAGCAGGCCGGGCAGCAAGGCGGTGTCGTTCATGCCCCAGATGATCTGGGTTGGCAGGCTCACCCGGCCGAGGCGGTCGCTCGATCGGGGTGTCTGAGCGGCCGCGCCGTGTGTCGGTGGCTTCAATGCGGTGGCCGCGTAGTAGGCGCAGGGCCCGCTCAGTCCGGCTTGCCAGACTTCCCGATAGCGTTCGCGCAGCGGCGCATTGAGCCAGGCCAGTGGCCCGCTGCTGGCGCCCATGCCATCGAAGAGGGCCCACAGGCGCTTGAAATCCTGTTCGGCCAAACGACTGGGTGCGTCGGGGCGGGCCAGGAAATGCATGTAGGCGCTGGCCTCTTGCTGGGCCGGCGAATTGGCCAGCTCCCTGGCAAACGCAGCCGGATGGGGCGCATTGAGGATCACCAGTCGACTCAGGCATGGAGGGTACTCGGCGGCCAGGTTCCAGGCAATCGCACCGCCCCAGTCATGGGCCACCAGCGCGGCCAGCGGCTGCCGGCCAAGCGATCGCGTCAGGGCGAGGGCGTCGGCCACCAAGTGGCGGGGGTGGTAGGCGCTGACCTCTGCGGGCGCGCTCGAACCGATGTAGCCGCGCAAATTCGGCGCGACGCAGAAATAGGCCCCATGGGCCGGCTCGCTGAAATGCGCGAGCAGCCGGTCCCAGACAAAAGCTGCTTCGGGAAACCCATGCAGGAACATCATCACCGGCCGTCCCGGCTGTCCGGCGACCCGACAGGACAGGCTGATGCCGTGAGGCAGCGCGAAGTTTTGGGTTTGGATGTGTGACATGGCAATCAGCGCATCGCGCGGGCCGGTCGCCCTGACCGGCCAGTTCGCGCCACGCGATCGCGCAGGGTTGGCGTGCCTTGCCTCATCATGACGGCGGTGAGTCGGTGCGTGGACTCAGGGCTGCGCTTGTCGTGGTCTCATCATGGGCCCACTGCCACAGGATGCAGGCTGCCTCTTCGATGCCCTGTCGTTTGAGGGCTGAAAACAGTCGCACCTGGCCGCCGCCGGTTTGCAGTTTGGCAATCGACAGGGCCTGGGCCGCTTCACTGCGGGTGAGTTTGTCGGCCTTGGTCAGCAGCACCAGAAAGTGCAGCCCTTGCTCCACCCGCGGCCGGATCACGTCGAGCAAGATCTCGTCGAGCTCGGTCAGCCCCAGCCTGGGGTCGCACATCAACACCACCGCCTTCAGGTTGGCCCGTGTCACCAGGTAGTTGGCCATGACCCGCTGCCAGCGCAGTTTGGCCTCGCGCGGGACGGCCGCGTAGCCGTAGCCCGGCAGATCGGCCAGCACCGCGTCGGTCAGCCCCTGCTTGCCCAGCGAGAACAAATTGATGCTCTGGGTTCGGCCGGGGGTCTTGGAGGCAAAGGCCAGCCGGTGCTGTTGCGTCAGGGTGTTGATACAGGTGGATTTGCCCGCATTGGAGCGGCCCACAAAGGCGATTTCGGGCACATCCAAGGCGGGCAGGTGTTCCAGCTGGGGAGCGGTGGTCAGGAAGCGGGCGGTGTGCATCCATCCCAGGGCCACCTTGGGGTCGACGGGGCCTTTGCCAGCTGGATTCATGGGGAACTGCTTTTCGGGGGAGTGGGCCAGCCCTGTGCCGATGGATCTGTCCCCGCAGAGGGGCTTGGAGTCGGTCGTGTCGGGGACGGCGGAGCGCTCATTGTAAAATCAGGCGTTTGTCGTCGATCGCCTCCGATTTGCGGCCCTTCTTTTCGATCCTCGCCCTTACCAAAAAGCGCCCCTATGAAGCTGCCCGTCTCTATCATCCTGGCCGCCCTGATGGCCGTCTCGGCACCTTTGACCCACGCCCAAGGCAGCGCCGCCAAGGCGTCGGCCAAACCGGACCTGGTTGCCGGTGAGGCCAAGTTCACCGCCCAATGCGCGGCCTGCCATGGCGCTGATGGCAATTCGGGCTCGCCTGCCAACCCCAAGCTGGCGCAGCAGCATCCGGAGTACTTGCTCAAGCAACTCAAGGAGTTCAAGTCGGGCGCGCGCAAGAATGCGGTCATGCAAGGGCTGGCTGCCGGGCTGTCCGACGACGACATGAAAAACATTTCCTTCTGGCTCGCCACCAAAAAGGCCAAGCCTGGGTTTGCGAAGGACAAGGACTTGGTTGCTCTGGGTGAGCGCATTTACCGTGGCGGCATTGCCGATCGCCAGATTGCCGCCTGCGCCGGCTGCCACAACCCCACCGGCGCCGGCAACCCGGCCCAGTATCCGCGCCTGAGCGGCCAGCATGCCGATTACACGGCCGCGCAGTTGACGGCGTACCGCGATGGCGTGCGGGGCAATAGCCTGCAAATGAGTCAGGTGGCGGCCAAGCTCAACGACCGGGAAATCCGCGCGCTGGCCGACTACGTCTCCGGATTGCGCTGAGGACTTGACTCGAAAGGGGCCCTTGCCTAAAGGCCTATTCGATGCAGGGCTTGGTCCCTGGCGTTTGGCCCGTTACAGTCAGGGTGTTTATGCCTGATTCTTCGCCTGAAAATATGGATCACAACAGGGCGGGTCTTTCGTGGTGAAAGGCCCGCTTTTTTTTGGAACGGCAAACGGGTTTTCAGCCCCGTCCTGTGCAAAGGGTTGACCAAGCGTGAGTGCCACTGCCGCTGACACGGACAAACTGATCGGCTCGGGAACGGGGCGTGGTGTGGTCGAGTTGCTCTCGTCCATGCGGTTTTCCATTTCGCTGCTGACGGTGATCTGCATCGCGTCAGTCATCGGCACAGTCATCAAGCAAGCCGAGCCCGCGGTCAACTACGTCAACCAATTCGGCCCATTCTGGGCCCAACTCTTCGGCAAGCTCAACCTCTACACGGTCTACAGCGCCTGGTGGTTTTTGCTGATCCTGGCATTTCTGGTGATCAGCACCTCCTTGTGCGTGGCCCGCAATACGCCCAAGATTCTGGCTGACCTGAAGGTCTACAAGGAAAACATTCGCGAGCAAAGCTTCAAGGCTTTTGCGCATCGTGCTGAGGGGCAGATGGCCGTCATGCCGCAGCAGGCGGCCCAGGTGCTGAGCCGGGCTTTGGTGCAGGGCGGCTGGAAGGTCAAGCTGCAGGAGCGTGAGCAAGGGTGGATGGTGGCTGCCAAGAAGGGCGCCGCCAACAAGCTGGGCTACATTGCCGCGCACAGTGCCATCGTGCTGGTGTGCATCGGCGGCCTGCTCGATGGCGACCTGATGGTGCGCATGCAGATGTGGTGGGGCGACAAGGCGGTTTTCAGTGGCGCAGGCATGATCGCCGACGTGCCCGCCCGCCACCGACTCAGCGCGTCCAACCCGACCTTCCGTGGCAACATTCTGGTCGGTGAGGGCACCCACTCAAGCACCGCGCTGCTCAGTCAGCCTGGCGGCGTGCTCTTGCAGGAACTGCCCTTTTCCATCGAGTTGCGTAAGTTCATTGTGGAGTACTACTCCACCGGCATGCCCAAGCTGTTCGCCAGCGAAATCATCATCCACGACAAGGAAACCGGCCAGGGCACGCCTCATCGGGTCGAAGTCAACCATCCGGTGCGTCACCGGGGCATCGAGATCTACCAGTCCGGCTTTGACGATGGCGGCTCCCGGGTGACCCTCAAGGCTGTGCCCATGGGTGCGGCCATCGAGCCTTTTGAAATTTCAGGCGTGATCGGTGGCTCAGCCCCCCTGTCCAATGGACGCGAGCAGATGACGCTGGAGTTCTCGGGTCTGCGGGTGATCAATGTGGAGACCCTTGGCAAGACGCCCAATGACCCGCGTCAGGAGGGGGAGTCTCGGTTGGGCCATGCGCTCGAGCAGCGCATGGGTGCGGCCAACAAGACCACCTCCCGCAAGGATTTGCGCAACGTCGGCCCCAGTGTGAGCTACAAGCTGCGCGACGCGGCCGGTCAGGCCCGCGAATACAACAATTACATGCTCCCCATCTTGCTGGACAACGACCCGGACACCATACCGATCTTTCTGCTGGGCACGCGTGACACCCCGGCCGATCAGTTTCAATACCTGCGCATTCCGGCCGACCCCGAGAGTAGCAAGCAGACCTTTTTGCGCACTCGGATCGCCCTGCAAGATCCGGCGCTCAGGCAGGAGGCGGTGCGGCGCTATGTGAAGCAAGCCATTCCGGCCAACCGCAGCGACATGGTCGAGCAGCTGTCGGCATCGGCCATGCGCGCCCTGCTTCTTTACGCGGGCGCCGACCAGTCCTTGAAGTCGGCCCAGGGCAAGCCAGCTGCCGGCTTGCAGGCGATCTCCGACTTCATGGAAGCCAATGTCCCGCAGGCCGAGCGCGAAAAAGCCAGCGAGGTGCTCATTCGCATTCTCAACGGTGTGTTGTTTGAGCTGGTCCAGATGACGCGTCAGTCGGCTGGATTGCCTTTGTTGGAGCAGGGCCCCAAGGCCCAGAATTTCATGGCTCAAGCGGTGCTCAGCCTGTCCGACGCATTTTTCTATCCCGCACCGATGGCTTTTGAACTCAAGGACTTCGAGCAGGTTCAGGCCAGCGTGTTCCAAGTGGCGCGGGCGCCGGGTCGCAACATCGTCTACCTGGGTTGCCTCTTGCTCATTGTGGGAATCTTTGCCATGCTTTATGTGCGCGAGCGCCGTCTGTGGATCTGGCTATCGCCAGCTGAGGAGGGCAATGGCTCGCGGGCCAGCATGGCCTTGTCGAGCAACCGCAAAACGCTCGACGGCGACAAGGAATTCGAGTTGTTGAAAGATCGACTTTTTCAGGTGTCACCATGAGCAGTACATTAGGCCGGGACGGCATCGTCCTGCGCGAAGGTTATTTTTCTCGTCGTACCGCGACGGACTGGGTGTTTGCGGTGCTGGTGGTGATCGGCGGATTGTTTGCGCTGTTCAAGTACCAGCATGCGATGGACGAGTATGAGAAGGCCATCCTGATGGGCCTCATACCGGCGGTGGTGGCGCTGGGCTGGTTCTGGCGGTCTTTGCAGTGGCTGATGGGGGGCGTTGCTGCGGCCTCCCTCGTGGCCATCGCGTCCTACCAGGGTGATCTGGCGCGTGCCGAGCAGGTTTTTTGGCTCAAGTACTTTCTGTCCAGCCAATCGGCCATCCTCTGGATGTCGGTGCTGTTTTTCATGAGCACCCTGTTTTATTGGCTCCCCATTGTGATCAAGGGGCAGGGCGGCACCTTTGAGTTGCTGGGCTCGCGTCTGGCTTGGGCCGCCGTGGTCATGGCCCTGATCGGCACCATGGTGCGCTGGTACGAGGGCCATCAGATGGGGCCGGACATCGGGCACATCCCGGTCAGCAATCTCTATGAAGTGTTCGTGCTGTTTTGCTGGATGACAGCGTTGTTCTACCTCTACTTTGAAGCGCAGTACAAGACCCGCAGCCTGGGCGGCATGGTCATGCTGGTGGTCAGCGCCGCGGTCGGTTTTCTGCTTTGGTACACGTTGGTGCGCGAGGCCCATGAAATTCAGCCCTTGGTGCCGGCCCTCAAGAGTTGGTGGATGAAGTTGCATGTGCCGGCTAATTTTGTGGGCTACGGCATGTTCTCGCTGGCAGCCATGGTGGCCTTGGGTTACCTCATCAAGCAGCAGGCCGAGCAGACCCGTTGGCACAAGCTGGCGCCGCTGTGGCTTTTGGGCATGGTGATCTGCTTTGTCCCGCTGGTTTTTCGCAAGTCGTCCTACGAGGCCGGCGGCATGTACTGGGCTGGCTACCTGATGGTTTCTGGCCTGATCGCAGCTGTCATGGTTCTGTCGCGCAAGGCCATCGGTGCGCGGCTGCCAAGTTATGAGGTCATGGACGATGTCATGTACAAGGCCATCGCGGTCGGATTCGCCTTTTTTACCATTGCCACGGTCCTCGGCGCCTTGTGGGCTGCAGAGGCTTGGGGCGGCTATTGGAGCTGGGACCCTAAGGAAACCTGGGCCCTGATCGTTTGGCTCAACTATGCCGCCTGGCTGCACATGCGTTTGATGAAGGGTCTGCGCGGGACAGTCGCCGCTTGGTGGGCGCTGGCTGGCCTGGGCGTGACCACCTTTGCTTTTTTGGGTGTCAACATGTTCTTGTCCGGTTTACACAGCTACGGAGAACTTTGAGCCTGCCCATTGACTCGGGCCGCTTCTGGGCGGCCGGGGACCCTGCCTACC
>JAXITB010000149.1:0-6775 GCA_034680305.1 Polaromonas sp.
CAACGATGCGGTGATTGCCACCGTCAGCTACACCCTGGCCGCCGGGGTGGCGGTCGAGGACATGATCGCCTCGGGCACGCAATTGACTGGTGACCTGGTTGATCTGCCGATCGATCTGACGGGCAACGAAGTGGCACAGGGCCTCATTGGCAATGATGCGGCCAACCGCTTGCGCGGCATGGACGGTGCCGACGCCATGGTCGGACTGGACGGTAACGACACCCTCGACGGCGGTCTGGGCAATGACTTCTTCTTCAGTGGCCTGGGCGACGACCTTATCGTCGGCGATCAGGGCAACGACGTGGTGTTCGCCTTTGCCGGGCAGGCCACCGGCTACAACACGTTTGGCGCGGCTGGCATGCTGACATTGACGGGTGGTCATGACACCGCCAGTGGCGGGGCAGGCATTGACACCATTGCCGTCGATGGCCCGCGCAGCAACTACCAAATCACTCGTCTGAACTTCGATGATTACCTGATTCGTTCCAAGTCCGATCCGACCGAGACCCTGAAGTTCTCCGGCTTCGAGAGAGTCTCGTTTGGTCGCCTAACCTTTGACGAGCCCCTGCAGTTGAACCCAGAGGTGCTGGATCCCAGCACTCTGCCGATCGGTGGCGACAACCCGATCCGCATTAGTTACTGGAAGTCGAATAGTCTGGCGGTCAGCAATACCAACATCGACGCCGCGGTGGGCCTCAATGATGCGATTGGCATCCTCAAGATGATTGTGGGACTGAATGTCAACGGGGGCAATCAGCCGCTGTCACCCTACCAATCGATGGCTGCCGATTTCAATCGCAGCGGCTCGGTGGACCTGAGCGATGCGATTGAGATCCTTAAACATGTGGTGGGCCTGCCCTCGTCCGCACCGGCCTGGACTTTCTATGATGCGGCGAAGGTGCCGGCCACGATCCCCGATGCCGGCATCTTGGCGCCTGCGCTGTGGTCCGCCGCTGCCAAGCTGGCCGACCTGCAAGCTGTGCCATCGGGTGTCAATGTGGTCGGTGTGCTCAGCGGGGATGTCGACGGCAATTGGACCGGGACATGATCAGATTGACCTTCGTACATCACTAGCCAGCGGTGGGCCCAATGAACTCTGTGTCGAAGGATCTGATCATCAGCGGTTTGGTTCGCGAGGGCTACCAATTGGTGGCGCTGAGCACCTTGGCACAGGTGGCCAACCCTGCCCGCATTCGCTACCAATGGCAAGCCGATGGTCAGGACCTCGCCAATGCCACGGGCAAGACGCTGACGCTCAGCGATGTGCATGTGGGCAAGTCCATCAGTGTGTCGGCCACCTACACCGATCTGCTCGGGCAGGTGCGGTCGGTCGTCAGCCCGGCCTCTGAGTGGGTGGCTCCCACGGCGGCCGGGTCTGGGGTCCACTTGGCCGTTCGTCTGAGCCAGGCTGCCGCCGACAGCATGCTGCCCGACGACGGGTCGGACGCGGGCATCGGGGGCATTGTGGATTCGATGGTGCAACTGCAGGCGTCCCTGGAGTCGCGCTACAGCCAGAGCCAGCGCTACACGGTGGGACCCACCGAAGTGACCGGGTATTTCAGCGACGGTGCGACCCGTACCCGAACCTATGTCAAGGATGTGCCAGGTGCAAGCAGCGGCCTGGCCACCGTCAGCGAGTGGGTGTTCAACAAGCCCGGCGCAACGACCCTGGCTTATGGTGGCTCGCTGCGCTACAGCTACAACGAAGCCACGGGCTCTTCGGCCTTGCTCAATGGAACGGTCAACGATTACACCTTGAACAGCCAGGCGGCTCACCCGATCTACGGCCGCCAATCGGTGGTCATGCTCGGTGCGCTGTCGACCACGGGCGGTTTGGATGCCAAGCTGCAGGGGAAAGTGCAAAGCGTGCATGTGGCCAGCAGTCAGCTGGTTCGATCGGCCAGCTTCGAGGGCGAGTTTGCTGTCTCTGGTGACATCTCAGACATGTCCGATGGCCTGGGTCAAAGTCGGGTCGACGGCATTCTGACTGGCTTGGCACAGTCTTTTCATGATGGCAGTTACCTGCGCATCAGCGGCAACCGCGACGCGGTTCCGCTGCCCATCGTGGACGGGCAGTTGCTCGATCCGGACCAGTGGCAGGGCCAGTTGGATGGAGACGACCAGATCGAGTTGTCCCTGCCAGAGCGACCCGGTGGCGACTGGTCTGGATTCCAAGCAGGCCCGGGCAATGACCGCCTGACGCTCGAGGGAGGCGGTGGGCAGATCGCTGCCGATGCCGGGCCCGGCGACGATTGGGTCAGTTCTCTGGCCGGCAGCCAGCAGATGGCCGGCGGAGAGGGCGTGGACACCTTGGTGCTGCCGCGCGATCGCAGTCACTACTTGCTGCGGTGGTCGGAGCAGGGGCGTCGGCTTGAGCTGCATTCGCATCTGGATGGAACTGACCTGGCGACTGACTTTGAGCGCTTCGAATTCAAAGACGGTGTCTTCACTCGGGCTGAACTCATGCAGTCGCAGGTGACCCGGGTGCAGATCAAAACCTGGAATCAGGCCCCCGTGCCTGATTTCAATCTGGGTAACGCGCGTACCGACGCGCAGGGCTGGGCGGCATGGGCCATGCCTTCTGCGCATGCGCTGCCTGCCGCAGTCCCCGCCGACGACAGAGCCAAGGCCCACGTTAATCTGAACGATGCGATCGTCGTTCTCAAGAGCATCGTTGGTTTGGTCAATCTGTCGGCCCCCCAGCGCTTGGCGGCCGACTTTGATGGCACCCGCGAGGTTAACTTGAGCGATGCGATTGGCATCCTCAAGCATGTGGTCGGCCTGGCCGGTGTCAGCCCGGTATGGCGCCTGCATGGCCAGTCGGCCGATGGACAGCTGTCGAGCATCAGCGCCCTGCAGCTCGGCGGCGACACCGACCAGAGTGTGCAACTGGTCGGCGTGCTCGCCGGCGATGTGGACGGCAGCTGGGCGGCTGGCTGACTGCGGCGGGCGCGTGCCGGCGGGACGCTGACCCAGGGATCGGCTCAAATTCAGGGCGCGGCCTTTTGCTCAGCCCGACTGCGCCTTGTGCAGGGCCTGCTCCAGGTCGCGTTGACCGGGTACTTCGCCCGAGGCGGCGTCAAGCTGCAGCAGCAGGCCCATCACATGCGCACCATGCTCGACGGCGATCGAGCCGTATTTGATGTCGCCCTGCACCTCGCAGCGGGCCTGCAGCTCGACCCGTTCGCGGGCATGCACTTGGCCGGACACCTTGCCCGCAACCAGCACCCGGTGCGCATTGATGTCACCCTGGACCCAGCCGCTGGCGCTGATCACCACCGTGGCCTGAACGTCCTGCGGGCTGGTGATGTTGCCGATCACCCGGCCGTCGATCCGGGCGCTTTGGTGCAGACGCAGTTCTCCCTGGATTTCGGTGTGCGCGCCGATCAGGGTTTCAAAGTGTTCGCTGTGCAGGCTCAGCGGACCGCTGGTGTTTTTTCGGCTTTTGAACATGGGGCCTTCTTTCGGCGGCTTTTGTGGACTCAGCGCCAGGACAGGGCGCTGAGGGCTCGAGCAGGGTCGACGCTGCGGCCCCGGTGTTCGACTTCGTAGTGCAGGTGTGGACCGGTGGAGCGGCCCGTGTTGCCCAACAGCCCCAGGGCCTGCCCGCGCGCCACTGAGTCGCCGGCTTGCACCAGACGCTGGCTCAAGTGGGCGTAGCGTGTCTTGTAGTGCTCCTGATGCGCCAGTTCGACCAGTTGGCCATAGTCGCCCGACCATTCGGCGCGTGTCACCACCCCCGGCGCGGTGGCCAGTACCGGGGTGCCAGGCGGGGCGACGAAGTCCAGGCCCTCGTGCAGACTGGGTGTGCCCCGCAGCGGATCCATGCGCACGCCAAAGCCGCTGGAGACATGAAACTCGCCCAAGAGCGGCAGCCCGACTGGCAGATGGATCAGGCGCTGGCCTTCGGCTTGCCACTGCCTGTGCAGTGCCTGCCATTGGTGTTCGAGTTCGCTCCACTGCGCGGCGCTTCGTGCCAGTTCCCGGGCCAGGGCAGGCGTCTGTATCGACAGGCCGGGCAGCAGTGCATCAGGAATGCTCACCGCCTGCAGTGGGCCACCGCGCCCGAACCAGGACGATCGCTCCGCAGCTTTGTGGACCTGCCGAATACCCAGCAGCTCTTGCAGTTGCGTCTTGCTCGTTTCAAGTGCACTGACCTGCTGCACCAGTTGACCCAGGCGCTGGCGCAAGCCGGTCAGTTCGGTCCGGTAAGTCTGTTCGATCCGCTCGGCCTCAGAGGCGCTGGTCACCCCGCCCAGTTGCTGGGCCACAGCCGGCGAATAGGCGACTGCGATGCGCAGGCCCACGAAATGCAGGAGCACACCCACCACCACCAAGATGGCAGCTGCCAAGAGGCTGGCCATGAGTACGGTACGAGCGGTAATGGACAGGCTCACCACCTTACCGGTGGGGCCCGACAGCCAGATCAGTTGCATGGCGCGCGGCGATGATGGTTGCAAGAAGCGTCGCCACTGTAGAGCCATCAGACGCTCGGGCCAATGGGGAAGGTGGGCCATCCCGGTGAAGAAATGTCACCTCAAGGAGGGATTTTTTGTGTCCAGGCTGCCACGCTTTGAGTGACCGCGCCGATCCGGCCGCGATGGTCTTGTCTTTTGTGGGAGCGTCGCCCTCGGCGCGATGGGGCTTTCGATCCAGCGCCGAATCGCCGCGAGGGCGCGGCTCCCACTCCCCCTTGGTTTGGGCTGCTGAGTTTTTCCGCGATGGGGCGTTCGACGAAGACCCTCCGCAGACTCCTAGCGGTAGAAGCTGGCCATCCAATCCCTGAAGTTCAGGCGACCGAGTTGACCCTGAGCCAGATGCTCGCGCAGTTGCACCACCGCGTCATGCAGACCCGGCGCGCGCGATTGGGAGAGTTGGGCGATTTTGGCCAGCACCGGCTCAGTGGCCAGTGGTCGTGCCGGGCTGCCCAGTGCCGCCTCGCAAAGTTGTTCGATGCGGCTGCCGTCTTCAAGTTCGACGCTGACCTTGGCCGGGCGGTCATAGGGCCAGGGCTTGATGTCGGGCAACTCGGCCAAGTCGACGCGCGAGCGCAGTGCGCTGATGCGTGAGTCCGACAGGCTGGCGTCGAAGAAATTGCCGGGCTCATCGGCACCGTAGACCAAGGTGGCGGCCATCGCATGGGGAATGGAGAATTTGGCGGCCAGCGTGGTTTGGGGCAGGCTGTTGTTGAAGTTCATGGCCATCTTGGAGCAGTACACCGTCAGGCGTCGCACCGAGTCGCCACCGCGCAACTGCGGCCTGGCCTGCAAGATGGCTTCGAGCGCTTCCATGGCCGCATGCGAGTGGTGGCAGGCGCCATAGAGCTTGTGATAACCGTCGGCCACCGTCCACTCGCTGCCCAGGCCAGCGCTCAGTTGATCGGCCAGGGTCAGGGGTGCGCCCAGGATGATCTGAAACACATCGCGCGGGCCGTCGGGCATGCCGCCTATGCCCAGCTCGGCCATGTCGCAGGCAAAAGCGCCCAGCCAAGCGCCGGCGGCTGGCCAGGCGTTGCGGATCAGCGCGCCTTGAATCGGGTAGCTGTAGGGCCCGGGCGACACCAAGGTGGCCGCTGCGGTCAGCGCCGCCAAAAAGGTTTCAGGCGAGTGACGGCGCAAGCTGGCCATGCCGGCTGCAGCACAGACCGCGTTGTAGGCTCCATGCGGATGAATGCGCGGCAGTGTGCCCGGCCAAGCACGGGCAAAGCGGGTTCCCACCTCGTAGGCGACCACGGTGGCGAGCATCACCTCTTCGAAGCGGTGATTTCGGGCCTGACCGGCCGCCAGAATGAGTGGCTGACTCAGCGCGCCGGGGTGGACAGCGGTGCGGGTGTAGCCGTCGTCAAGCTCGTTCCAGGTGGCCGCCAGGCCGTTGCCCAGGGCGGCGTTGAGCAGCGACAGCCCCGGCCCACCCTGGCGCAGCAGGGTCGATGGTCCGCCGCTGTCGTCTGCCATCAGCCGCTCATGGTAGGCCTTGACCTCGGGCTCATCGGCCGCCGAGACGATGGCCGCGATGTTGTCACCGAGCACCAGCGCGGCCTTGAGCAGAGCAGGCGTGGGGATGTCGCTGAGTTTGAGCCCGCTGGCCCAAACGCACAGCTGCCGCAAGTGCTGTTCGACTGCCTGTGCCTGCTCTTGGGAGGTAGAGGGGGTGCTCATGCGCTGACTTTCTCTGTGGGCAAAGGCTTGGTTGCCGCGCGCAGCGCTTCCCAAACTTTCATGGGGGTAAAGGGCATGTCGACGCCGCGCACGCCCACCGAGCCCAGTGCGTCGATCATCGCGCTGGTGATGGCCGCCGGCGCGCCGATGGTGCCCGACTCGCCGCAGCCTTTGACCCCCGAAGGATTGTGGGTGCAGGGCTGGGTCTCGTCAGTGGCGGTGATGAAGTCGGGCAGCACATCGGCGCGCGGCATGGCGTAGTCCATGAAGGAGCCGGTCAGCAGTTGACCGGTCTGCGGGTCGTAGGCGGCGGCCTCGAACAGAGCCTGCCCGATGCCTTGCGCGATGCCGCCGTGGGCCTGGCCTTCCACCACCATCGGGTTGATGACCACGCCGACATCGTCGACCGCAATGTAGGAGAGCACCCGGGTCACGCCGGTGGCTGGGTCGATCTCTACCTCGCAGGCTTGCGCGCCGTTGGACCAGGTCAGGTTGCTCGGGTCGAAGAAAGCGGTCTCATGCAGCACCGGCTCCATGCCGATGGGCAGGTTGTGGCCGTAGGTGGCGGCTCGGGCCACCTCAGGCCAGCCGAGCTGGCGGCCATCGGGTGCGACGAA
>JAXITB010000150.1:0-6758 GCA_034680305.1 Polaromonas sp.
ACAAGGCCAAGTTTGGTGAAGAAGCCCATGGCTTTGCGGCCCAGTCTTACGACGGTCTGATGGTGGCTGTGGCTGCCATGCAAGCCGCCGGTACGGTGAGCAACGGCAAGGCCATTCGCGATGCCTTGGCCAAGATTGACCACACGGGGGTGATTGGTCGCATCAAATTCGACGCCAAGGGTCAGGCCAGCCCGGCGGTCTATGTCACCCAGTGGTGTGCCAATGGCAGTCGCCGGATCCTGTATCCCGAAAGTGCCAAGGCCGGTTGTGGCGCCGGCTGATGATCCTGTGCCACTGGTGGAGTGGGCATGAGTGAGGCCTGGCTCGAGCAGGTCATCAATGGCCTGATGATGGGTTCCATCTATGTCCTGGTCGCCCTGGGCATGGTGCTCATCTATGGCGTGATGCATGTGGTCAATTTCGCCCATGGTGTTTTGTTCACCATGGGCGGATACCTGGGCTATTTCTTTTATCACCGTGTCCTTGACAGCTACGCCTTGGCCATCGTGCTGGCGGTTCTGACCCTGGCGTTCATTGGCGTCTTGTTGGAGCGCGGGGTCTTCAGGCCGCTGACGGGCAATCTGCGCAATCAGGTGATTGCATCGCTCGGGCTGATTCTCTTTCTAGAGAACCTGCTGGTGGCGCTGTGGGGGGCCAACGCCCTGCAGTGGAAAGTCCCCAGCACAGAACACCTGGTGCAAATCGGCGAGTTGCGATTCAGCGTGCATCACCTGGGCATCATTGTGGTGACCCTGGCCCTGGTTTGTGCGCTCGGCTTGTTCCTCAAGTACACCCGCTTTGGCACCGCCATTCGTGCTACCAGCCAGAGCCAGGAGGCGGCCATCGTGGTCGGCATTCCGGTGCGGACCGTCCAGTGGAGCAGTTTTGCCATGGGCTGCATGCTCGCCGGCATCGGCGGCGCCCTGGTGGGTCCTTTGTTTCTGGTGTTTCCGCAGATGGGCGATGTGCCGCTGATCAAAGGCTTGGCGGGGATTTTGCTGGGCGGCATGGGCAGCGTGCCTGGCGCGGTGATCGGCGGCATGATTCTGGGCGTGACCGAGTCGGTCTCCACGCTGTTCTTGCCAACCGACTACCGTGACTCCATCGCCTTCATGATGATGGTGGCCATTTTGCTCGTACGCCCGCAGGGTCTGTTCGGTCAGCGCATGCGCGGTGAGGATTGAACGCCATGATCCGTGTTCTTTCCTGGCTGCTTGGCTTGGGCTTGCTCTTGGGGCTGGCACTGGCCCCTCGGTGGACGGTGGACCACCCCTATGTGCTGCACATGCTGGTTTTAATGTGCATCTACGCCATCCCGGCCGTGGGCTTGAACCTCATGTTGGGCTACAGCGGTCTGGTGTCCCTGGGGCACATGGGTTTTGCCGGTCTGGGCGCCTACACCGCAGCGGTGTTGATGGTCGATGCGCGCTGGAGTTTCTGGACCGCCCTGGGTGCGGCCACGCTGGCGTCTGCGGTGGCAGGGGCTCTGATTGGTCTGATCTGCTTTCGCTTTCGAGGCCACTTCTTCATGATCGTGACCTTGGCATTCGGACTGCTGCTGCACGCGGTGATGAACAACTGGGACGAGGTGACCCGGGGGGCTGCTGGTTTTGCGGGCATCCCGCGCCCGCGCCCGCTGCAGTGGGGCGAGGAGACCCTGTCCTTTGGCCCCTTGCCGAATTTTTATTACCTGGCCCTGGTGCTCACCCTGGTGGTGTTTTTCATTCAGTATCTGGTGGTTCGATCCAACCTGGGACGCATCCTGTCGGCCATCCGGCAGGATGAACGCTTGGCCCGCTCACGCGGGGTCAATGTCCTCATGTACAAGACCGTGGTGTTCTCATTGGGCACCGCGCTGGCCGGCGTAGGGGGCGTGCTGCATGTCTCATTCCTGAGGGTGGCCGCACCGGCGAGCTTCAACATGCTCGAGAGCATCAACACCGTGCTCATCGTCATTGTGGGTGGCGCCGGCTCGCTCATGGGGCCTGCCCTGGGCGCTTTGGTCTACGTCGCACTGCCGGAAGGCTTGCGTCTGGCCAATGAGTGGCGCCTGGTCATCTTTGGTGGCTTGTTGGTGCTGATCACGCTGTTCGCACCAACTGGCCTGGCCGGTCTGATCAAGGCGGCGCTGGCGCGGCTTCAGGCGGGCCGACGGGAGCCGTCATGAGCGTGTTGCAGATTCAGGCCTTGAGCAAGGCCTATGGCGGTATCGTTGCGTTGGACGGGGTCGACTTCACGATCGAGGGGCCGGGCATTTATGGGCTGATCGGTCCCAATGGCGCAGGCAAGACCACCTTGTTTGACGCCATCGCTGGAACGGTCACGCCCGATACCGGCCGGGTCGCGCTGAGCGGCCGCGATGTGACCGGCTGGCCCTCGCACCGCATGGCCGCCGCCGGCATCTCACGCACCTTTCAGGAGTGCCGCGTGCTGCCTGAAGAAAGCTGCCTGGACAATGTGCTGTTCGCCGCCCAGCCCAAGGGCTTGGGGGCTTCACTGACTCAGGTGCTCACCCGTGCGGCCGGGCACCGCCACCGGCTGCATGATGAAGCCATGCGTTTGCTGACCATGGTGCGGCTGCAAGACTATGCCCACGAGCCCGCCTCCCAGCTGTCCTTCGGGCAGCGCCGACTGCTAGAAATCGTCTCGACCTTCATCAGCGCCCCCGATGTGTTTTTGCTCGATGAGCCGGCCTCGGGCGTCAACCCGTCCTTGCTGCATGTGCTGGGTGATTTCATTCGCACCATGTATGCGGAGCGCCCGCGGGTGTTTCTGGTGGTCGAGCACAACATGGAATTCATCATGTCCTTGGCGCAAGACATCATCGTCATGCACCAGGGGCGGGTACTCGAACGTGGCTCGCCCGAACAGGTGCAGGCCAGTGCGCAGGTGATGGAGGCCTATCTCGGATGACGCCGATCCTCAGCATCGAGGCCTTGAGTGCCGGCTACGGGGGACGCCTGATCTTGCAGGACGTCAGTCTGGTGGTGCAGCCGGGCGAGATCATGACCATCATCGGGCACAACGGCGCGGGCAAGTCCACCTTGCTGCGGGCGATTTTCAATTTGGTGCCCGCGCGCAGCGGACGCATCGTGCTCGGTCAGCGCGACGTGACCGCGCTGCCGTCTGACCGCTTGCTCGTGGCCGGTGTGGCCTACATTCCCCAGCACCGCAGCGTCTTTCCCCGGCTGACCATTGAGGAGAACCTGCAAATGGGCGGCTACCTGGTGCGTGACAAAGCCTTGCTGGCCGAGCGCATTGCTAAGGTGCTGGACCTGTTTCCCATTCTCAAAACGCGTGCCGGCCAGTTGGCCGGCATGATGTCGGGCGGAGAGCAGCGGATGCTGGAGATTGCCCGCACGCTGCTGCAAGACCCGCAGCTGATCATGCTCGATGAGCCCTCCATCGGCCTGTCACCCAAAATGGTCGATGCGGTCTTTGACAACGTCCGCTTGCTGCGCGAGCAGGGCAAGGCCATCTTGATGGTCGAGCAGAACGTGCGCAAAGCCTTGTCGATTTCTGACCGTGGCGGGGTGATGGAGTTGGGCACCCTGCGCATTCAGGATCAGGCGGCCCGTCTCATCGGCGACGAGCGGGTAGCCCGTTTGTATTTGGGTCAGCGCTAAGCAGCAGGCTCAGTGCGCCGGCCGCTGGTCGATGAATTTCTTGGCCTTCCAAGAACCACCTGTGGGTGCCAGTGCCCCAGGCTCGGCAAATTGCACATCAGGGGTCACGCCGCAGGCTGTCTTGACCTGCTCGGCCAGTTGCGCCGCCCTGGCCTGATCGGGCGCCCCCTCCACCTGCAGCAGCAATCGGTCGCCGCTCAGTGGACGCTGCGGATCCACAGCCTGGACACTGAGCAGATAAGGTGTGGCCCCGAGCGCTTGGTCGAGCGCGACCAGCAGCGCCTGCGGATGCACCAACATGCCCTTGACCTTGACCATCGCGTCGCTGCGGCGCGGGGTTTGCACCAAACGGTCGGTGATCACGCCGCAGACGGGGCAGGGCGCCTGACTGCGCACCGACTCATCGCCCAGCGCATAGCGCAGCAGCACCGTGCCGCGGCGGTTGAGGTGGGTTAACACCACAGCTCCGTTTTGCCCATCGGGCACAGGCTGGCCCGTCTGAGGGTCGACCACCTCGATCAGCATTTGGGCCGGTAGCGGATTGTGCAGACCCGCGCCGGGGCTGCATTCGACCATGCCGCCTTGCATCTCGGTGGCGCCATAGGAAATGCTGATGCGAGCGTGCGCGGCACCGACCCCGTTCAGGGCTTGTTGCATCTGATCTCGGCCAGTTTCGGTCAATGCCTCGCCGGTGACGAAGACCAGTCGCACGGCCGGCCAGCGTTGGCCCATTTCAGCGGCGCGCAGCAGGGCGCGCTGGACGTAGCTGGGCACGCCCCACAGGATGGTGGCCCCACTGCTCCCGACTCTTTGCACCACCTCATCGAGGCTGTTGCCCAGGTGGAAATAGGGCGAGGGATTGCCGGGCATGGCCGACATCACCGGCACGTTCAGGCTGGCTGCGGCGTGCAGCACCCGGATCCAGGCGCCATGGGGCGCCGGTGTGATCGGGAACAGATTGGCGATCAGGTCTTGCTGCGTCACGCCGCGCAGCAAGAGCATATTGCGCTGCAGTTCCAGGATGTTGAAGAAGTCGAAGCTGGTCGATACAAAGGGCGTCGGCCGTCCAGCCGTGGACCCGGTGGTGTACATCGTGTCCCAAACCGTTTGCATCTCGGCGGGCAGGCCTTCGGACTCGAGCACGAAGCGATCTGGCGCGGCCATGTATTCGGCCTTGGTGGTCAGGGGCAGCTGCCGCAGATCGTCCAGTCGCGCAAAGTCGCCTCGCTTGAGCCCCAATTGCGCCAGCCGTTCGCGGTAATGCGGGTGACGCTCGAATACCAGGTCCATGGTCTGGCCGAACGCCAGTTCTCGAGCCGCTCGCAATTGCGCCAGCGTGGCAAAGGGGGCGTGTTGGGGCAGGGTCTTGTCGTTCATGGAGATCCGAGCTTCATTCGTGACTGGCTTCAAACAAGCTGGCGCGTGCGTGCAACGTCATTTTCGGGGCACGACGTGGCCGACAAGCGCTGCATGGGGTCAGCATCTCTTAAGGACGATGCGGCCGCATGCGGCTCAGCCAGCGGCCGGGATCGAGCATCCCGGTGGCCATGGCTGTTCCCAGTAGGATGATCAAGGCGCTCAGACCCATGGCCGGGGTGAATTGTTCATTGAGCAGCAGCACGCCATAGCTGACGGCAAAAACCGGAATCAGATAAGTGACCGCCAGCGCCCGCGAAGGGCTGGAGCCACTGAGCAGGCGAAAGTAAAGCAGGTAGGCCACGCTGGTGCACAGCACGCCCAAAACCAGCAGCGATAGCCAGGCCGTGATGCTCGGCGGCTGCGAGGGCCACAGCCAGACCGCCGGCAGGGCCATCCCCAGAGCCGCGCCGATCTGGCTCCCGGTGGCCGACACCAGCGGCGGCACGCCTTGCAAATACAGGCGCGAGAAACTGGCGGCCACTGCGTAGCTGATGCAGGCGCCCCCGCAGGCCAACATGGCCCACAGCGGGTGTATGCCCGACTCGCCTGGCTTGATGCCGGCCTGATCCCAAGCCAGCGCGCTGACGCCGACAAAGCCCAGTACCAAGCCGGCGATGCGCCAGCGCCCCGGTCGCTCGCCCAGCCAAGCCCAGGCCACCAGGGCGCCGAACATGGGCACGCTGGCGTTGATGATGGACGACAGGCCGGTGGTGATGGTCAGCAGCGCAAAGGCAAACAGGGCGAATGGGATGCCTGAATTGAGCAGGCCCACGAAAAACACCGGTGCCCAGTGGCGCCGCATGAGCTGCCACTGGCCGCGCCAGAGCAGCAGGGGAAGCAGAAACAGGGCGCCAAAGGTCACGCGCAGGGCGGCCGTGGCCACCGGACCAAACTCGGCCCCGGCCAGACGCATGAAGAGGAAGGAGGAGCCCCATATGGCGCCCAAGGCGGTGAATTCAGCCAGCCAGGTGCGGTCCTGCGCAAGCGCCTGAGGGCCCACCGGCTTCAAGCGCTGCCCTCAAGGGCCAGCAGGGCGCGTTTACGCGTCAGACCGCCGGCATAGCCGGTGAGCTGGCCGTCCTTGCCGACAACGCGGTGGCAGGGCACGATGACCGACAGGCGATTGCGACCGACCGCCGCCCCTACAGCGCGGGCCGATTTGGGGTGGCCGATGTGCTGCGCCAGGTCGGCGTAGCTGCAGGTTTGTCCTGCGTCGATGCTGAGCAGGGCGTGCCAGACTGTCTGCTGGAAAGGCGTGCCTGCACTGAAGTCCAGCGGCAGATCGAAGTGTCGGCGCTGGCCGTCGAAATACTGCGCCAGTTGCGCCTGCGCCTGGTCGAGCAGGTCATGCCCCGCGTCATGCGGCCACGCACCGTCGAGCGCTTGAGGTCTGTGTTTTTGGTCTTCGAACCAGAGGCCGGCCAAGCCATTGGCGCCGGCGAGCAAGCGCACTGCCCCCAGAGGGGTGGGGCACAGTCTCTGGACCCAGGCGGCGGGCGCTTGATTCGTTGGTCTCATGGTTCGGAGGGGGAATCATACGGCTTAAGCGCAGGCTCCCGTGCGAGGCCTTGAGCCTCTGACGGCTGAGTCAGCCGATGTGCTGTGACCTTCCCTAAAATCAGGTGTTCGGCCGTGCCAGGCTCTGGCGTGTCAGCAGGTCAGACAGATCACCATTGAAGTCACGAAAGCGTTTATGCAACTGAGTCCCTCGAT
>JAXITB010000151.1:0-6743 GCA_034680305.1 Polaromonas sp.
CTGCTGCCCTCGGCCCATGCGGTGGACCGGGAGTTCCGCGTGATCCAGGCCCTGGCCACCACCGATGTGCCCGTGGCCCGCGCCCATGCGCTGTGCGAAGACCCGGACGTCATCGGATCGGCTTTCTATGTGATGGACCATGTCGAAGGCCGCATCTTCTGGGACCCCACCCTGCCTGGTATGGACCCCAGCGAGCGCTCGGCCATCTTCGATGAGCTCAACCGCGTACAGGCTGCGCTGCACCGCATCGACCATGCCGCCGTGCACCTGGGCGACTACGGCCGACCCGGTGCTTATCTGGAGCGTCAGGTCGCACGCTGGACACGCCAATACAAGGCGGCCGAGACCGAACCCATCGAGGCCGCCGATCGCCTGATCGACTGGCTGCCGCGCCACATGCCGGCCGAGGGCCAGACACGCATCGTGCACGGCGACTACCGGCTGGACAACGTCATCTTCCATCCCAACGAGCCACGGATTCTGGCCGTGCTGGATTGGGAACTGTCCACCCTGGGCGATCCTCTGGTCGACTTTGCCTACCACTGCATGGTCTGGCGCATGCCGGCCAGCTCACGCGGCCTGGCTGGCGTGGATGTTGCCGCCCTCGGCATTCCTGATGAAGCCCACTACCTGAACACCTACCTGAAACGCACGGGCCGCAACACGGCCGTTCCCGCTCAGGAATGGAACTATTACCTGGTGTTCAACATGTTCCGTCTGGTGGGCATTTTGCAGGGCATTGCCAAACGCGCCCAGCAGGGCAACGCCTCCAACGCCAGTGCCGTGGAAACCGGCAAGCGCGCACGCCCGCTGGCCGAACAGGCCTGGGCGCTGGCGCAGACCATCCAACCCCTGCGCTGATCTTTTTTTCAACACCTTCGGAGACAATATGGATTTCTCACATTCCCCCAAAGTCCAGGACCTGCAAGCCCGCGTGCAGGCCTTCATGACCGAGCACATCTACCCCGCCGAGCCCGTGTTCGAGGCACAGATGAAAGCCTTTCGCGCCGCCGGCAACCCCTGGCAGGAACCTGCGGTGATGGAGGAGCTCAAGCACAAGGCCAAAGCGGCCGGCCTGTGGAACCTCTTTCTGCCGGAGTCGCCTCTGGGCGCCGGGCTCACCAACCTCGAGTACGCGCCGCTGGCCGAGATCATGGGGCGCTCGCCCATTGGCTCCGAACCGTTCAACTGTTCAGCGCCGGACACCGGCAACATGGAAACCATCGTGCGCTACGGCACGCCCGAACAGAAGGAACGCTGGCTCCCCCCCCTGTTGGATGGCACCATCCGATCGGCTTTTGCCATGACCGAGCCCGCCGTGGCTTCCAGTGACGCGACCAACATTGAAGCGCGCATCGAGCGCGACGGTGACCACTACGTCATCAACGGTCGCAAGTGGTGGACCAGCGGCGCCAACGATCCGCGCTGCAAGATCCTCATCTTCATGGGCAAGACCGATCCGCAAGCCCCTAAACACTCCCAGCAGTCCATGATCCTGGTGCCCATGGACACGCCTGGCGTGGAGGTTCTGCGCTCGCTGCCGGTGTTCGGCTACGACGATGCACCGCACGGCCACGCCGAGGTGCAGTTCACCAATGTGCGGGTGCCGGTCAGCAACATCCTGCTGGGCGAAGGCCGTGGCTTCGAGATCGCGCAGGGACGTCTGGGCCCTGGGCGTATCCACCACTGCATGCGCGTGATCGGCCGCGCCGAGCGCGCGCTCGAAGACATGTGCCTGCGCGCCACACAACGCAGCCCCTTTGGTCGCAAACTGTCCGAACAAGGCGTGACGCGTGAACGCATCGCGCAATCGCGCATCCTGATTGATCAGGCCCGTTTTCTGGTGCTGCACGCGGCCTGGAAAATGGACAAGGTCGGCAACAAGGCAGCCCGTCAGGAAATCGCCATGATCAAGGTAGCGGCCCCCTCCATGGCGCTGCAGGTGATTGACTGGGCCATGCAGGTCCACGGCGGTGCCGGCGTCAGCGACGACTTTGGCTTGGCCCGTGCGTATGCCGGCGTCCGCACACTGCGTTTTGCCGACGGCCCCGACGAGGTCCACCGCAACGCCATCGCCAAGGACGAGATCGCCCGCGTTCTGGCGCGCCAGTGATCCTTTTCAGACATCGTCCATGACTGCCCCACACTTTGCCCACTGGCCACCTGCGCTGCCCCGGCACCTGACACTGCCCGAGACCAGCCTGTGGTTCAACGCCGAGGTTTCAGCACAGCGCTACCCGGACAAGCCCTACATCGTCTATTACGACACACCGCTGAGTTTTTCCCAGTTCCGCGACCAGGCCGAGTGTCTGGCCGGCCACCTGCAGCAGGTGTGCGGCGTGCAGGCCGGCGACCGGGTCTTGCTGTACATGCAAAACAGCCCGCAATGGGTGATCGGTTTTTACGCCATCCTGCGTGCCAACGCGGTGGTGGTCCCGGTCAACCCGATGAACATGACCGAGGAACTGTCGCACTACGTCTCGGACAGCGGTGCCCGCGTGGCCATCTGCGCCCAGGACTTGCTGCCCCAGATGCTTCCACTGCACCGGCAGCACGGTGCCACGGGTGACGATGTGCTGGACCAGGTGGTCGTGGCCACCTACAGCGACTACCTGCAGGGTCCGTCGGACCTGCGCCTGCCCGACTTCGTCACGGCACCGCGCCAGGCGCTGTCCGGCCAAGGCCTGCATGCGTGGGCCGACGCACTGGCCTCCCAGCACAAACCGGGTCCGCACACCGCAGGGCCCGATGACCTGTGCGTGATGCCCTATACCTCGGGTACCACGGGTCACCCCAAAGGCTGCATGCACACCCACCGCACCACCCAATGCACTGCAGTGGGGGGCATCCAGTGGTTTGGCCGTAACCAGGATTCGGTGATGCTGGCGGTCTTGCCCTTCTTCCATGTGACGGGCCTGTCCGGTGCCATGAACGGCCCCTTGTTTGCAGGTAGCACCGTGGTGGTCATGTCGCGTTGGGACCGGGATACCGCCGCCGAGCTCATGCAGCGGCACGGCGTCACCACCTGGCAGGCCATCAGCACCATGGTGGTGGATTTCCTGGCCAACCCGCGCATCGGCGAATACGACCTGTCGCAGCTGACGGGCATCCGGGGTGGCGGCGCCGCCATGCCCGCTGCAGTGGCGCACAAGCTCAAGGCCCTGTTGGGACTGGACTATGTGGAAGGCTATGGCATGACGGAAACCATGGCGGCATTGCACATCAACCCGGCGCACCGCCCCAAGGCCCAGTGCTTGGGCATTCCGATCTTTGATGTGGACGCACGCATCATCGACCCCGTGACGCTACAAGTTTTGCCCCGGGGTGAGACCGGCGAGATCGTGGCCCACGGGCCGCAGGTGATGACCGGCTACTGGCGCAACGAAGCCGCCACGGCAGAGGCCTTCATCGAGATGGAAGGCCGCCGCTTCCTACGCACCGGCGACCTGGCCCTCATGGATGAAGACGGTTATTTCTTCATGATGGACCGGCTCAAGCGCATGATCAATGCGTCAGGCTACAAGGTGTGGCCAGCCGAAGTGGAATCCATGATGTACCACCACCCGGCCATCCACGAGGTCTGCGTGATTGGTGCGCAAGACGCCAAACGCGGCGAAACAGTCAAGGCGATCGTGGTGCTCAAGGCCGAATACCGAGGCCAAGTGCGCGAGCAGGACATCGTCAACTGGGCGCACGAACACATGGCCGCCTACAAAAGTCCGCGGCTCGTCGAGTTCGCCGAATCCCTGCCCAAGTCGGGCAGCGGCAAGATCATGTGGCGTGAGCTGCAGGAACGCCAGAACCTCATCGACCAACAAGGAGTTACCCCATGAAAGCCCTTCGCTGCAATGCCTTTGGCCCTATCGACACCCTGCAAGTGCAAGACATCCCCTCGCCCAGTCCGGCGGCTGGTGAGGTGCTGGTGGATGTGCATGCCGCTTCCATCAATTTCCCAGATGCCTTGATGGTTCAAGGCCTTTACCAGGTCAAACCACCGGTGCCCTTCACACCCGGCGCCGAATTGGCCGGCGTGGTGAGCGCGGTGGGTGAAGGCGTTACACAGGTCAAGGTGGGGGACCGCGTGGCCTGCTCCACCGGCACAGGCGCCTTTGCCGAGCAGGCTATTGCCCAGGCCTCGCGCGTGATCCCGCTTCCCGAGGACATGGACTACGCCGCGGGTGCATCTTTTGTGCTGGTCTATGGCACCTCGCTGCATGCCCTGAAAACCATTGGCAAACTGCAGCCTGGCGAAACCCTGCTGGTGTTGGGTGCCGCGGGTGGCGTCGGCATCGCCGCCATCGAAATCGCCAAGGCCATGGGTGCCCGTGTGATCGCCGCAGCCTCCAGCGAAGAAAAACGCGCACTGGCCAAACAGGCGGGCGCCGACGAGACCGTGGATTACACCCAGCCCGAATGGCGCCGCGAAGTCGAACGCCTGACCCAGGGAGAAGGTGCCGATGTGGTGTACGACGCCGTGGGCGGTGCCTATGCCGAACCCGCACTGCGCGCCACTGCCTGGCGTGGTCGCTACCTGGTGGTCGGCTTTGCCGCTGGCGACATTCCAAAGCTGCCGCTGAACCTGGCGCTGCTCAAAGAACGTGCAATTTTGGGCGTGTTTTGGGGCGCTGCGATGGCGCGCGATCCAGCGCAATTGCGCACCGACCTGCAACAACTGGCCGACTGGTTCAAGGCCGGCCTGGTGAAGCCGCCGGTGACCGAACGCGTCGGTCTCGCGGACGCAGCCAGCGCCATAGCCCGTCTGGCTTCACGTCAGGCCATGGGCAAAATCGTGGTGTTGCCGCGCGGCTAAACCTGCAAGGGTTTCAGCCCCCAGAGAGGCTGGTTTCGTCTTCTTTCAGCCCCGACACGAGGTGTCGGGTGCAATTGAACAGGCGCACTGTGTGGGGGGAGGAGGCATCCAGCACCGTCACGGCGGTGTTGCCCAGACGGCCAGCCAACGATGCGGCACCGGCTACGGCCGACAGATCCGCCATGAGCTGGCGGATGGTCAGCCCATGCGACACCACCACCAGGGCACCATCCAGGCACGAGCGCAGTTGCACCAGATCTGTCCAGGCGAGGCGACAGCGCTCAGCGAACGCCGCCTGCGATTCACCGCCGGGCGGGGCTTGCGCCATGCGCAAAGGATCCACCGGCAAGGCGTCGTAGGGCTGGCCTCGCCAGTCACCGAAGTCCCTTTCACGCAAGCCGGTCCAGGGTGCCACCGTCAGACCGCGTCCGTGCAAGGCGATGACATCGGCCGTCTGCCGTGCGCGCAGCAAGTCACTGCTGACAAGTGCGGCCACGGGCTCATCGGCCAGCCGCAGAGCCACCGCACGGGCCTGCGCCTGGCCCCGTTGCGACAAAGGCGTGTCCGGTGGCTGCAGGACACGCGACACATTGAGCGCCGTTTCGCCGTGGCGCACCAGAATAATGCTCATGCTGAACTTCGGGTGGCGTGCGCCACGCGTTCTTTCGAAGGTGTCACTTGAAGCTGGCGATCGCCATTTCTTTGATTTTTCCACCTTCCACCACGCCCACACGGGTGTTGGCCAAAGTGCCGCCGCGCGCGTCCACACCATCCAAGTTGTGAGGATTCTGGCTCGACTTGAGCGTTTTGAAGGCCTTGTCGAGTTGGGCCCGAATGGCGGCGGTGTCCGTGGTGGTTCCAGCCAATTTCATGGCCTGTGCGGTCGCGAGCATGGCGGAATAGTTCAGTGACATTTCCGAAGCAGGGTCGCGGCCAGGGAAGGCCTTGAGCCAGCTGCCTACAAAGGCCCGGGTCCCCGGCCTCTGGTCGTCTACCAGAGGCAGCGTGCCGATGGCACCCTCGAGCATGGCGTAGTTACCGCCCAGGATGGGTTTCATCTGGTCCATCTTGGCTTGGTCGATGATGACAAAGCCGCCCTTGAAGCCCAGTTCACGTGCCTGCTTGACCACCAAGGCGGTTGGCTCCGAAGCCCCACCAACAAAGAGCACATCGGGCTTGGCCGCCAGCACTTTGCTCACGCCGCTGTAGAAATCGGCGGCGCGGTTGTAGCTCATGGGGTTCTCGGCCACCACCTCGCCACCGGCGGCTTTCCAGGCCGGCACGAAGGCCTTGATCCATGCCTTGCCGTAATCATGGTCGGCGCTGGCAATGGCCACCTTCTTGCCGAACGTGCCCATACCGTGCTTGACGAATGCCGGTAGGTAGGACGTGAATTCCGGCGGAATGCGCAGCGTCAGGGTGTTGCCGCGCGCGGTGATCTCGGGCACGCTGGAGTAAGCCAGCAGCAGCGTCTTGGTGGCCATGTTCTTGGTCTGGATGGCAAAGATGCCGCCGGAGTGCGGCGTCATCACCACCGGTGTCTTGTGCTCCTGCACCAGGCGCTGGAAGTTAATGCCCGTCTCGGCAGGGTTGTACTTGTCGTCCAACGCCACCACTTCAAAGCGCACTGGCTTGCCCGACACCTCAAAACCCGAGGCATTGAGTTCATCTACGGCGAACTTCATGCCATCGAGTGTGTTTTTGCCGTACTGCGCGGCGCCGCCACTGAGCGGGCCAGAAAATCCAATCTTCACAACTTCCTGTGCCATAGCGGGCATGGAAACAATGAAGCCCGCCATGGCAAGGGCGCCTGCGATCTGGGTAAATTGCCTTCTGATCATGAAAATCTCCTGGTTTGGGAAAAGAAATCGGCCCAAGTGGGCGTGTCGAAGAACAAGGCGGCTCAAGCACCGATGTAGGCCTTGCGTACAGC
>JAXITB010000152.1:0-6689 GCA_034680305.1 Polaromonas sp.
CTTCCAGTAAGCCACGGCGTGGTCCCCTCCATCCCTGTGGGCGAGAGCAAACGGCCTTTGACGTAGTCGATGGTTTTCTCGTCCACCGCCACCAGGCCCGCACGCGCGCCGCCTTCGATGGCCATGTTGCAGACCGTCATGCGCCCTTCCATGCTGAGCGCGCGGATGGCTGAGCCCGCGAATTCAATGGTGTAGCCGGTACCGCCTGCGGTGCCGATCTTGCCGATGATGGCCAGCACGATGTCCTTGCCCGTGAGGCCTTTGGCCAGTGTGCCCTCGACCTTGATGAGCATGTTTTTGGCTTTTTTGGCCAGCAGGGTTTGCGTGGCCATGACGTGCTCGACTTCGGAGGTGCCGATGCCGTGCGCCAGTGCGCCAAATGCGCCGTGGGTCGAGGTGTGGCTGTCACCACAGACCACCGTCATGCCCGGCAGGGTGGCACCGTTTTCCGGGCCGATGACGTGCACGATGCCCTGGCGCTTGGATAAAAAGGGAAAGAAAGCAGCCGAGCCGGTTTCTTTCATGTTGGCATCGAGCGTGGTGATCTGCTCTTTGCTGATCGGGTCGGTAATGCCGTCATAGCCCAGTTCCCAGCCGGTGGTGGGGGTGTTGTGGTCGGCCGTGGCCACGATGGAGCTGACGCGCCAGACTTTGCGGCCGGCCTGGCGCAGGCCTTCAAAGGCTTGGGGGCTGGTGACTTCGTGCACCAGATGGCGGTCGATGTAGAGGACGGAGGTGCCGTCTTCTTCGGTGTGGACGACGTGTTCGTCCCAGATCTTGTCGTAAAGCGTGCGTGCCATGGAGCTTCCTTGCTGTGCAGCCTGCCATTTTATGCGGTTCGCATGCTGTGTCAGTCGCGTTGGCTGATGCCTGGCCAAGGTTGGTGTCAATGGACAGATCAAGTGTCACCCTCGCGTGGACTTGAGGGGCCGAATCCGGGGCCTGCCAGGCCTCAACATTCGCTTCGCGCCAGCAAATCGGCCAGTCAGGCCCCAGACCCGTCCCCTCAAGTTGTTGTGATTTTGCAGGTCGGTGGCCTCAGCCCCGACGTTCCACCCGCGCCTGAGCTCACAACGTTGGACCTGAAGGTGCCGACCTGCGGGTGCGGCAGCCATGAAAAAAGCCCGCACTCTGGCGGGCTTTTGGGGTTCGGGTGTGAACCGATCAACGCTGCACGTCGCGACGCACGGAGCCGGTGAACAGCTGACGTGGGCGACCGATTTTGTACTCGGGGTCGCTGATCATTTCGTTGAGCTGGGCGATCCAGCCGACAGTGCGGGCCAGGGCGAACACGCCGGTGAACAGGTTCACCGGGATGCCGATGGCGCGTTGCACGATGCCGGAGTAGAAGTCCACGTTGGGGTAGAGCTTGCGGCTGACGAAGTATTCGTCTTCCAGAGCGATCTTTTCCAGTTCCTTGGCCAGCTTGAACAGCGGGTCGTTTTCCAGACCCAACTCGGCCAGAACTTCGTTGCAGGTTTCCTGCATGAGCTTGGCGCGGGGGTCGTAGTTCTTGTAGACACGGTGACCAAAACCCATCAGTTTGACGCCGGAGTTTTTGTCTTTCACCTGGTTCATGAATTCGCCGACTTTGGACACGCCACCCATTTTCTGGATGTCTTCGAGCATGTTCAGGCAGGCTTCGTTGGCGCCGCCGTGCGCTGGGCCCCACAAGCAAGCCACACCGGCAGCGATGGCTGCAAACGGGTTGGTGCCGGACGAGCCGCACAGGCGCACGGTGGAGGTGGAGGCATTTTGCTCGTGGTCTGCGTGCAAAGTGAAGATGCGGTCCATCGCGCGTTCGAGTACGGGGTTGACCACGTAGTCTTCGCAAGGCGTGCCGAACATCATGCGCAGGAAGTTACCGGCGTACGACAGGTCATTGCGCGGGTACATGTAGGGCTGACCCACGCCGTATTTGTAGGCCATGGCCACCAGGGTGGGCATCTTGGCGATCAGGCGGATCGCGGCGATGTGGCGGTGATCGGGGTTGTTGATGTCGGTGCTGTCATGGTAGAAGGCCGACAAAGCGCCGATCAGGCCGGTCAACACGGCCATGGGGGGAGCGTCACGGCGAAAGCCACGCAGGAAGAACTGCATCTGCTCATTGACCATGGTGTGGTTGGTCACCAGCTTGGTGAAGTCCACCTTTTGGGTGGCGTTGGGCAACTCACCGTAGAGCAGCAGGTGGCAGGTCTCAAGGACGTCACAGTTGACCGCCAGTTGCTCGATGGGGTAGCCGCGGTAGAGCAACTCGCCCTTGTCGCCGTCGATGTAGGTGATGGCCGACTGGCAGGAGGCGGTCGACAGGAAACCCGGGTCGTAGGTGAACATGCCCGTTTGCGCATAGAGCTTGCGAATGTCGATCACATCCGGCCCGACGCTGCCCTGATAGACGGGCATCTCGATGCTGGGGCTGCCGTTGCTGAAGGACAGCGTGGCTTTGTTGTCGGCGAGTTTCATGGCAATTCCTCTCAAGGGTTCATGTTGTTATCGGGCGGTGTGCCGCGCCGGGTGGGGTCGGCGCAGCACCTTCAATACCTCCAGGGCTTCCGCCGATGCGGCCCTGACGTCGTCCAGTTGCTGCGGCTCCTTGCGCCGCAGCAGCAAATCGAGCAGATCGTTGTCTGACAGGTCCATCAGGTCATCGAGACCGCGGGCCTGGCCCACCGTCACCCGACCTTCGTGTTCCTGAAAGAAACGTTCAATGAACAGGTCGTTTTCCAGCAAGCCCCGGCGGCAACGCCACTTGAGCTTGGACAGGCGCCGCTCATCGAGCAGCTCCGCGTTCATGGATGCATCATTCATGCCTGGTCCGACGCTGCCGGCCTGCGCTCAAACCGAGCGCAGCACCATCATTTCCTTGATTTTGCCGATCGCCTTGGTCGGGTTCAGACCCTTGGGGCACACGTCGACGCAATTCATGATGGTGTGGCACCGGAACAGGCGGTAGGGATCTTCGAGGTTGTCCAGCCGCTCGGCCGTGACCTGAGCGCGGCTGTCTGCAATGAAGCGGTAGGCCTGCAGCAAGCCGGCCGGACCGACGAACTTGTCGGGGTTCCACCAGAAGCTCGGGCAGCTGGTCGAGCAGCTGGCGCACAAGATGCACTCGTACAAGCCGTTGAGTTCGTCGCGCTCCTCCGGGGACTGCAGACGCTCCTTTTCGGGCGGGACGGTGTCGTTGACCAGATAAGGCTTGATCGAGTGGTACTGCTTGAAGAACTGCGTCATGTCGACGATCAGGTCGCGCACCACCGGCAGGCCGGGCAGGGGCTTGAGCACGATCTCGCCTTTGAGCGTGTTCATGTTGGTGAGGCACGCCAGACCGTTCTTGCCGTTGATGTTCATCGCATCGGAGCCGCACACGCCCTCGCGGCATGAGCGCCTGAAGGAGATGGACGGGTCCTGCTCCTTGAGCTTCATCAGGGCATCGAGCAGCATGCGCTCGGTGCCCGAGAGCTCAATCTCGATGGTCTGCATGTAGGGCTTGGCGTCCCGATCTGGGTCGTAGCGGTAGATCTTGAAGGTGCGTTTTGCCATGTTGGATTCTCCGGGCGCGATCAGAAGGTGCGGACTTTGGGCGGAACCGATTCCACCGTCAGCGGCTTGAGGTTGACCGGCTTGTAGCTCAGGCGGTTGCCTTGGCTGTGCCAGAGGGTGTGCTTCATCCATTCGGGGTCGTTGCGTCCGAGCGGGAACTGCGGGTCGTCGGCCGGACGCTCGTAGTCGTTGACCGTGTGCGCGCCGCGGCATTCGCGGCGCGCTGCGGCCGAGGTCATGGTGGCCTGGGCCGCCTCGATCAGGTTTTCCACTTCCAGCGCCTCGATGCGCGCGGTGTTGAAGATCTTGGACTTGTCCTTGAGCGCGATGTTCTGCACCCGCTCGCGGATCGCATTGATCTTGCTCACGCCCTCATCCATGCTGGCCTGGGTGCGGAACACGCCGGCGTGCTGCTGCATGGCTGCGCGAATGTCGCCGGCCACGGTTTGGGCGTATTCGCCGTCGGTGGCGTTGTCCAGGCGCGCCAGACGCGCCAGCGTGAGGTCGGCCGCATCGGCCGGCAAGGGCTTGTGCGTCTTGTTCTTGTCGTTGTACTGCACGATGTGATTGCCCGCAGCGCGGCCAAACACCAGCAGGTCGAGCAGCGAGTTGGTGCCCAGGCGGTTGGCGCCGTGCACCGACACGCAGGAGCATTCGCCCACCGCGTACAGGCCATTGACCACCTTCTGGCCGCCGCTGCCGTCGGGCACCACCACCTGACCGTTGATGTTGGTCGGGATGCCGCCCATCTGGTAGTGGATGGTGGGCACGACCGGGATCGGCTCACGGGTGATGTCGACGTTGGCGAAATTCACGCCGATCTCGTAGACCGAGGGCAGGCGCTTGTGGATGGTCTCGGCGCCCAGGTGGTCGAGCTTGAGCAGGACGTAGTCCTTGTTCGGACCGCAGCCACGCCCTTCCTTGATCTCCTGGTCCATGCAGCGCGAGACGAAGTCACGCGGCGCCAGGTCCTTGAGCGTGGGCGCATAGCGCTCCATGAAGCGCTCGCCATTGCTGTTGAGCAAGATCGCGCCTTCGCCGCGGCAGCCTTCGGTCAGCAAGACACCGGCACCGGCCACGCCGGTGGGGTGGAACTGCCAGAACTCCATGTCTTCGAGCGGGATGCCAGCCCGTGCCGCCATGCCCAGGCCGTCACCGGTGTTGATGAAGGCGTTGGTGGAAGCGGCAAAAATGCGGCCGGCACCGCCGGTGGCCAGCAAGGTGGTCTTGGCTTCGAGCACGTAGACCTCGCCCGTCTCCATTTCGAGGGCGGTCACGCCGACCACGTCGCCGTCCGCGTCGCGAATCAGGTCCAGGGCCATCCACTCCACGAAGAAGCTGGTTTTCTCGCGCACGTTCTGCTGGTACAGCGTGTGCAGCATGGCGTGACCGGTGCGGTCGGCCGCCGCGCAGGCGCGCTGCACCGGCTTTTCGCCGTAGTTGGCGGTGTGTCCGCCGAAGGGACGCTGATAAATCGTGCCGTCGGGGTTGCGGTCAAAGGGCATGCCCATGTGCTCGAGGTCGTAGACCACTTTTGGCGCCTCGCGGCACATGAATTCAATGGCATCTTGGTCGCCGAGCCAATCGGAGCCCTTGACCGTGTCGTAGAAATGGTAGTGCCAGTTGTCTTCGCTCATGTTGCCCAGGGAGGCGCCAATGCCGCCTTGCGCGGCCACGGTGTGCGAGCGGGTGGGGAAGACCTTGGAGAGCACGGCCACGTTCAGGCCGGCCCGGGCCAGTTGCAGCGAGGCACGCATGCCTGAGCCGCCTGCGCCGACGATGATGACGTCGAACTTGCGCTTGGGGAGTTTGGAGGTAGCGGTCATGTTGATCAGAATCTCCACAGCACTTGGATGGCCCAGCCCGCGCAAGCGACGAGCCAGACGATGGTGAACACTTGCAGGCTCAGGCGGATGCCCACGGGCTTGATGTAGTCCATGAACACATCGCGCATGCCCACCCAGACGTGATAGAGCATGGCCACGATGACGGCAAAAGTCAGCGTCTTCATGGCTTGCGGGGCAAAAATGCCCGACCACTTGTCATAGGTGATGGGCCCGGACGAGAGCAACACCTGAGCCAGCACGATGACGGTGAACAGGGCCATCAGCACCGCCGTCACGCGCTGGGCCAGCCAGTCGCGTGTGCCGTAGTGCGCACCCACGACGATGCGCTTGGAGCCGTAATTGACTGCCATATTTTTCTTGCTCCTTCGAAAGTGATCAGTACAAGCCGAACAGCTTGGCGCCCAGCACTGCGGTCAGCAGCAGGCTGATGGCCAGCACCACACGGGCCGAGGCTGCCCCCGAGCGCTTGTCAACCGCGCCGTGGTTGATGTCCATGCGCAGGTGACGCACGCCGGCACAAAAGTGATGCAGGTAGGCCCAGATCAGGGCCAGCGCGACGAGCTTCCAGATCACGCCGGGCAGGCCCAGCATGCCGGCCGAGAAGGCACCGGCAAAGCGTTCGTAGGAGATTTCCGAGGAGATGGAGGTGTCGAACATCCAAATGATGAAGGGCATCAGGACGAACATCAGTACCCCGCTGACGCGGTGCAGGATGGACACCCAGCCGGCGGCCGGCAGCCGATAGCTGGGCAGGTCGCTCAGGGCGTTGATGTTGCGGAACTCGGGCCGCTTGCGGGCGGTGGTTGTCGCTGTTTCTGACATGCGTTGCTTTCTTTGAAGTCTGTAACTGCCTAGTAACGTGAGTCGAAGCGCCGGAAATTCTATTTCAAGGCAGACCACCGAGTTGTCGATAGGGCCTGGTGTGGCGTCACTTTCACGTCAGGAATGGCCAAAGGCGGCAATACAGACCGCACTTTTTGCAGGGGGTGAGTAAGACGCCTGAAGCTGACACCATGGTTACACCTGATCAAGGTCGCTCAGAATGGCCTGCGCCCGCGATGTGATCTGGGCCATTTCCTGTGCATCGATGCGTTGCAGGTTCTTGACCATCAGCGCGGTTCGGCCGTTCGCGGCCAGTTCGGCCTCGTGGGTCTTGAGGAAATGCCAGTACAAGGTGGTCATGGGGCAGGCCGTGTCACCGGTGCGACCTTGCGGTTGATAGCTGCAACCTTGGCAATAGTTGCTCATTTTGTGGATGTAGGCGCCGCTGGCCACATAGGGCTTGGAGGTGAAGCGCGCCCC
>JAXITB010000153.1:0-6599 GCA_034680305.1 Polaromonas sp.
CCCGGGCCTGCGCCGAGGTCTCGATTTCCTGTCGAGTGAACCAGGGCCGGCGGCTAGTCAGGTCCGCCGGAGGCCGATACAGTGGCACCCGATGGCTGGCCGAGCTTTGCCGGCGGGCCGTCAGAACCGGCTCGAAATAGCTTGTGAGCAGGCCCTCACTTTCCTTGTATATCTCTTGAATCCTGTAGGGGCGCAAGCGCTGCATCATCCATTGACGCTGCGCTTCGGGGTCGGCTGTGGCCAGTTGCCGGATTTCGGGGCACAGGGGCGCGAAGGCCGGGTGCGGGCGCAGGCAATTGCGCACCTGCGCCGGCCAGGCCTCGCCCAGGCGCTCCTCGCTCCAGCCGGGCAGGTCTGACCAGGCCACCGGGATCCACCGGCTCTTAGGTCGGACCAGCACCTCGGCACTGGGCGTTGGCGCCGCAGGGCCGGGCGGGTCGTCCGCCTTGCTGGCTGCGCTGACTGGGGCCGCTGCGGCTGCAGGGACCGCCGGTTGGGGCACGGGCGGCGCTTGCACCTGCACGCTGGTGCACGACACCAGGGCCAGCGCGCTGGTGATAATCCAGCCGGTCTGTAATCCCCGAGAGAAGTGATCTATGGTCTTGCTTTTGCTGGAAGCCCTGCTGGCGCTGGCGCTGCTGCTGTTCATCGTGTGGTGGACCATGTTTTCCGGTCGGCCCAAAGGCGAGCCGCCCAAGCAGGATGATTCCAAGGATTGAGCCGGGGGGCTCAGGCCCGTTCCAGCCCGCGCAGCAGGTTGGCCAGCTCGACCGCCGACTTGACGGCCATTTTCTCAAACACACGGGCGCGATGAACTTCCACCGTTCGCACACTGATGCCCAGCTCGTCGGCGACCTGCTTGTTGGCCAGGCCGGCGACCACCCTTTGCATCACCTCTTGCTCGCGCTCGGTCAGGCCGGCCAGCCGTGACCGGAGCTGGCGCCCCTGCTTTTGATCGTTCAGGCCGGCGGCCGAAAGCCCCACCGCCTGCACGATGCGGTCGACCAGGGCGTTGTCTGAAAACGGTTTTTCGCAAAAATCAAAAGCGCCCCGTTTGACCGCGTCAACGGCGGTGGGCACATCGGCGTGGCCGGTCAGAAAAATCACCGGCATGACCGGCAGCAGGCCCCTGTGGACGATGCGGTCGAACAGGGCCAAGCCACTGAGTGCACCCATGCGGACATCAAGCAACGCGCAGGAGGGCTCGCGCACCTCGAAGTCCGGCCGGCTGATGTGCGCCTCGAAGGCTTCGCCGGAGTCAAAAGGCTCGCTGATCAGCCGGCGCGAACGCAGCAGCCAAGCCAGCGCATCGCGCACGCCGGCATCGTCATCGATCACATACACCGTGGCGTGGGGGTAGGGGTTCATGGGTGTGTCAAGGCCATGGGCCGCAAGACCGCCGGGCCGCTTGCGGCCGGCAGGGTGAAGTGAAACACCGTGCCTTGCGGCCGGTGGGTTTCAAAGCTCAGGGTGCCGCCGTGTTGTTCAACCACCGTGCGGCACAGGCTCAGGCCCAGTCCCATGCCTTCTTCCTTGGTGGTGAAAAACGGCGTGAACAGTTGCTGGGCCACCGCCGGGGCAATGCCCTGCCCAAGGTCGCTGACGCTAAATTCCACCCAGCGTTCGTCTTGGGCGGGTCGCACCTGCAGTTCAAGCAAGCGCTGGGCCTGCGACCCGGGGGTGTGCTGCATGGCCTGCATCCCGTTGCGGGCCAGGTTGAGCAGCACTTGCTCGACCATGGTGCGGTCGCACCACACCGCGGGGCAGCCCGGCGCGATGTGGGTGGCCACCTGCACGGCCAGCTTGCGCGCTTGCAGGCTGACCAAGGGCATGACGGCATCGAGCAGATCCTGGGGCGCCACAGCCTGGCGCGACTGCTCGCGCCGGCGCACGAAGTCGTGCACGCTGCGGATCACCTTGCCGGCCCGCTCGGCCTGCTCGGCAATGCGTTGCAGCGCCATCAGGAGGTCGCCAGGTAAAGTGCCAGGTAAAGCGCTGTGATCGCTGGCCGCTGCGCTGCGAGCCTCTTGCAGCAGATTGACCGAGCCGCTGGCGTAGCTGGCAATGGCCGCCAAGGGTTGATTGAGCTCGTGGCTGAGCAGTGAAGCCATCTCGCCGACCATCGCCAGGCGGGCGGTGGCCTGCAGCCGGTCTTGGCTGGCCCGCGAGAGGTCTTCATTGCGCCTTTGCTCGCTGATGTCGAGCACCGCGCTCATCCAGCCGGTGTGCCGGCCCTGGGCATTGATGAGGGGGGCCTCCATGATGAGCACCGGAAACCGGGTGCCGTCGTTGCGCAGAAAGACCGACTCATGCCCCCCGCGCAGCACCGCCGTGTTGTTGTAGCGATCCTGCTGTCTTTGTTGGTAGAGCTGAGCCATCTCCGGCGGCCAGTAAGGCGGCTCCTGCCCGCTTTGTAGCAACTGCGGGGCCTCAAAGCCGACCATCTTGCAAAACGCCGGATTGACATAAGTGATCTTGCCCTGCAGGTCGCGCGCTCGCAGGCCGGTGCTCAGCGAGTCCTCCATCGCCTTGCGAAAAGCCAGTGCTTCGGCCAGGTCATGCTCGACCTTCTGGCGCCGGCGCACGTCGCGCACCAGCAGCAAGAGCACCAGGATCAGGGCCAGCGCCATGCTGCTGACCAAGGCGGTCAGGGGATTGGGAAACAAGGCGGCCGCATCCTGCCGGGTTTCCATGCGCAAGACCAGGGTGTTGCCCGGCAGGTCGAGCAGCTGTTGTGCGCTGTAAAGGCGCTGGCCCTGGCCCAGCTGGCCGTGCAGGGCCAGGCGGGTGCCGTCGGCCTCGGTGAAGGCCAGGGCGTGGCCGCGCGGCAGCTGCGCGCTGCCCAGCTCGAGCAGCATTTCCGACAGAGCGTAGGTGGCCACGGTAAAGCCAACGATGCGCCCGGATTCGCTGTGCGGAATGCACAGGTCCATCAGCTCCAGACCCAGCCCGTCGGCCTGCGGCACGAAGTAGCTGTTGGAGTAGGCCGGGCTGTTGAAGCGCAGGGCCGTGCTGCAGGCCAGGTTCACATCGGCCTGGCTTTGATCGCGGCTGGTACGGCCGAACACCGGAGCGCGCACCGGCGAGTCCTGGCTGATTTGGCCTTGCAGTTGGGCGTTGCGCCATTCGATGCGCATGATCTCGCGCCGCTGCTGCATTAGCTCGGCGCTCTGACTGGCCCACAGCGCGGGCTTGTCGGGCAGCAAGATTTGCAGATGTCGCAGATTGCGAGTCAAGCCGTTGCGCAGGTCGCCTGCCACCGCGGCCGCCTCGGTGTCGAGCCGGCTTTGTACGGCGCTGGCCTCATAGCGGCCGGTCAGCCAGACCAGCAGGCCCAGCAGCGTGGCCAGCAGCACGATGAGCATGGACCACAGCAGCCAGCGCCCACGCAGTCGGGGCCCCCGCCGCGAAAGTGCTGCGGCCGCTCGCTCGGTGTGTGGCGCGGACGGGGCTGCTGCGCTCGCGCCGGTGTCGTTAACGGCGCTGGGGTTCATGGCAGCACGCGGTGCTCGAGTGCCGGCAGTTGACTGCGCCGGCGCTGCAGCTCGGCAGGCTCGAGCTCGGCCATGACCAGGCCCGCGTCTTCGGTTTGCACCGCCAGCACCTGCCCCCAGGGGTCGATCAGCATGCTGTGGCCCCAGGTGCGCCTGCCGTTGTCGTGCACGCCGCCCTGGGCGGCTGCGGCCACAAACGCCAAGTTTTCAATGGCGCGGGCGCGCAGCAGCACCTCCCAGTGCGCCTGCCCTGTGGGGTGGGTGAAGGCACTGGGCACGAGCAGCAGGTCGCTGCGCAGCTGCCGGTAAAGCTCGGGAAAGCGCAGGTCGTAGCAGATGCTCAGACCCACGCGCCAGCGGTGGCCATCGCGCGAGGGCAGATCAAAGGTGGCGCTGGCCTGCCCCGCTTCGATGGTGCGCGTCTCGTCGTGGCTTTCGCGCTCACCGATAAAGCGAAACAGGTGGATCTTGTCGTAGCGGGCCACCGCTTGGCCTTGCGGGTTGAAGACCCAGGTGGTGTTGAGCACGCGCTGCGCATCGCCGGTGGCCATGGGTATCGTCCCGCCGGCAATCCACAAGCTGTGCCGCTGAGCTTGCTGGGCCAGAAAATCTTGCAGCGGCCCGCTGCCAGTTTGCTCGGCCAGGGCCAGCTTGTCGCGCTCGTGGCGGCCAAGTAGGCAAAAGTATTCGGGCAGCACCACCAGTTCGGCACCGGCTGCGGCGGCCTGGGCCAGGCCTCGAGCGGCCGTCTGCAAATTGGCGGCCACATCGGCGCCGGAGGTCATTTGCAGGGCAGCGACTTGCATACTAGGTTTCAGGGACTGAAGGGGTTTGACGCCGGCGCTGGGCTGCGCTCAACCCGTTCTATGACCGGGTCAGTCCAGGTGCCGCGCACCGAGAATTCTCGGGTATTGGCCTCACTCAGGGGCCGGCGCAGGACCCATTGGGCAATGAAAGTGCCCAGAGCCACCGCCGGGTTGATGGCCGAGGCCAGCAAAGAGGCGGTGCCTGCATTGATTTCGGGCACCACCACCACGCGCAGCTCCTGCGTCTCGCGTCCGATGTCGGCTGAGCCGGCCATCAGCACGGCCGCATTGACGCCTTTCATGCGCAGGCTATCGGTTCTGGCCACCCCTTGTTCGATGTTCACCTCACCGCGCACCCAGTCGAATGAAAAGCCCTCGGAGAACACGTCGCGGAAGTCGAGCGCTAGCCGTCTGGGCAGGGACTGCAGGTTAAGCACGCCCAGCAACTTGGCCACGCCCGGCTCGGCCTTGAGGAATTGCCCCGACTCCACATCGACATTGAATTGACCATTGAGGCTGGGCGTGTGCAGGGACAGTGGCGAGCCATTCCAGCCAATTTTCCCCTCAAGCTTGCCCTTGCCGCGCCGGATTGCGCCGTCCATGCCCATGCGTTTGAGCAGCTCGCCCGAGTCGCCGATGTCGAGCCGGAAATTCATTTGTGTGTGACGCCGCAAGGGGCCCACCGGCCGGCTTGTCGCTGTGGCGACTGTGCCCTCGCCGGGCGCAGCCCAACTCCCGGTGGCTGTCAGCCGTGCCTCGGGCACGCTCAGGTTGAGTTTGGCCAGACGCCACTGACGTGTGGCCTCGCCTCCAGCGCCTTGACTGTTGATCGCCTCGACCTCAAGCCGCCCCAATTTGCGTCCGCGCAGTTCGAGGTCGTCCACCACGATGTCCAGTGCTGGGATGCTGGCCGGTTGGTGGTCGAGCAGTGCCTCGACGTTGCTGGTGCTGCCTTGCCCCAGGCTCAAGCGCGAGAGGCGGGCGTAAAGGCGGCCGGCGGTGCTGCCGCTGGCGGGCCGGTACTCGCCGTAGCCGCTGATGCCGCTTGCATCGACATTGGCGCGCCATAGCGAACGATCGCGCGATGCGCCGAGCACCAGCTGTTGAATCTGGTGGCCTTGCAGGCGCACCTGGCCGCTGCGCACGCTCAGCAAGGAGGGCAGATAGCCCTGGGCCAGCAGCGGTCCGCCGCTGTCGGTCAGCTGATCGGTCAGCCCATCGGCCAGGCGGTCCCAGGCGTCGAGGTCCAGGCTGGGCAGGTCAATCTGGGCCCGCACCTGGCCTGGGGCGGGCTCGAGGGCCGGCGCGCCAATGGCCAAGTCGCCGGCCAGCACCTGCGGCTTGGTGCCACTGAGGTCGCGCACATAGCTCAGGCTCAACCCGCCCGGCAGGCTGGCGCCTGGGCTCAGTTGCAGGTTGATTTGGTCTTGCGGCCGGCGGCCTTCTTGCAGGCTGGCTGGCACCATGACGCGCTCCAGGCGCAGGGGCCAGTCAGCGCCGGCCGGCTTGTTCAGCGGCTCGGGCAGGTTCAATTGGAGGCCGCGCAGCGGGCTGCTGATGCTCGCCTCCACCCAGCCCTGACGCAGACCCACGGTGGCGCTGTAGCTGGTGCTGCCACTGGCGTATCGGGCCAGGCCCTCCAGCGCCGGCAGTTGCTGCAGGGCCTCGGCGCTGACTTGCCCCTGGCCTTTGAACTGCACCTCGGGCACGGCACCATCGGCCGAGCGGGGTTTGACGCTGCCTTCAAATCGCAGATCGCCGCCCAGCAATTGGGCCTGGGCGTTGCTCACCTGCACGCTGTCTTGGGTGAAATTGACCGCCCCGCGTGCCTGGGCCAGCACCGGCAGTTGCGGCCCCCATTGCACGTCGTTGCCGGTCAGCAGCAGTTGGCCGGCCACGGTGGAGCGGGCCAGTTCGCGCAGCGGCAATTGCAGCTTGAGCTGCAACTCGGCCGGGCCGCTGGCACTGACCGGGCTGAGCACTTCGCGGGTCATCGCGGCCAAGGGCGAGGCCTTGACCAGTTGCAGGCCCTGGGCCAGCGGGCCGCGGATTTCCCCCGTGACCTCAACGTTGGGCTGCGCCGTCATGTCGGCTATCCGGGCCTGCGCCCGGCTGACGGCCAAGCCGCTGAAGCCCGCCACCTGGGCGCTAGCGTTACTGATTTGCATGCCTGCCCGCTGAAACAGCAGGTCGGCCTCGAGCTGCTCAAGCGCTGGCCAGGGCTTGGACGTTGCCGACCCGGCGCTGGGCACATAGTGGTACAGGGCGTTGCGCAGCTTGCCGCTGATGAGAAATTCAC
>JAXITB010000154.1:0-6582 GCA_034680305.1 Polaromonas sp.
AAGACCGACGACGTGGGCAAGCTGCGTGCAGCGGGCGTGATCGATTTGCCGACCATCCAGCGCTACATCAACTTCCACTTCTCAGTCACCATCGACTTGTTCGGTGCCGACGAGTCGTCGAATGCCGCCACCTTCTACAGCTCGGGCCTCAAGGGCCGTTACGAAGAAGGCAAGCGCACCGACGACCACGTCTTGAAAGGCAACAGTTACAAGATCCTGTCGGTCGAAGACGGCAAGTTGGTTGAGAAAGAAGTGCCAATGCTCAACGCTTTGAATGAAGTGCTGCGCGACGACTACATCACCGATTCCAAAGGCGGCATTGACCGTTGGAACCGCGTGATTTCCAAGGCCGGCATTCCTTTCACATTGACCGCGCCACACAAGGCGTTCCACCGCAACATCGGCTCTTTGTCCGGTGCCAAGGTCACGCCCGATGGCCGTGTGGTCAGCGACGAGCAGTGGATGGCCCAGGTGGGCGAGTGGTTGCCCACCAACGAAGACCGCGCTTACGTGGCCAGCCTGATGGGCCGTGTCGTGGAGCCAGGCAAGTTCGCCAACTGGATCGCGCCACCCGTCATGGGCATCAACCGCCAGCCAGTGGACTTTGACTACGTCCGCTTCAACTGATTGATCTTCTGATCTGACTGCTGTCTCTATTTCGTTAGGGGGGCGGCAGTTGACAGAGGAAAGGGCGGGTTCCTCATGCTGGGGTACCAGAAATCGTCACCCGACCCTTCCCCTGTCAGCTGCATGGGATTTGTCGCAGGTTTTCGTTTGATCTGTACCACCCGTGTACTTGCAATTCGAATGTGTTGCCTTGATGGAAGGCGGTCATTGAAAGAGGAAGGGGCGGGTTCCTCATGACGGGGTACTGAAAATCGTCACCCGCCCCTTCCTCTTTCAATGACATGGGTGTGCGAGTCAAGGACACCGGTAGACTGACGACTTTCAAGCAGGCACAGAGCAACGGTATGGCTTGGGGCCGGGCGCCGATTTCTGGTACCCCAGCATGAGGCGCCCGGCCCCAAGCCATACCGTTGCGGACCACGCAGACCCAAGACAGCAAACGACAAAAGCAGACAAGAGAGCCAAGACATGAGCACCGAAGCCACGCTGATCAAACAACACCTGATCGACCCGGAAATTTGCATCCGCTGCAACACCTGCGAAGCGATCTGCCCTGTGGGTGCCATCACCCACGACTCGCTCAATTACGTGGTCAAGGCCGACATCTGCAACCTCTGCATGGACTGCATCTCACCATGTCCCACCGGCTCGATCGACAACTGGCGCATGATGCCCAAGGCCAAGGCTTACAGCATCGAAGAGCAACTCAAGTGGGACGTGTTGCCCGCCGAACTCAGCCCCGAAGAAATCTCAGCGGCGGGTGGTGACGCGGGCACCGCGCAAGAAGAAGCGCAAACGGCCGTGCAGGCGGCCTCTGCCTCCTCGGCTTCGGCCGTCAGCACGGCTGCGGCTTCGGGTTTCAACTCTGCCCAGTTCGGCGCGACCATCCCCCCCTGGTCGGCCGCCCACGCCTACACCAACCTCTACGGCCCCAAGGCCGCAGACAAAACCATCACCGCCACCGTCACCGGCAATTTGCGCGTGACCGAAGTCGGCCGGGACTACGACACCCACCACATCGTGCTCGACTTCGGCCACATGCCCTTCCCGGTGCTCGAAGGCCAGTCGATCGGCATCATCCCGCCCGGTGTGGACGCCAAGGGCAAACCGCACCATGCGCGCCAGTACTCGATCGCCAGCCCCCGCAACGGCGAGCGCCCTGGCCACAACAACCTGTCGCTGACCATCAAGCGCGTGCTCGAAGACCACGACGGCCAACCGGTGCGTGGCGTGGGCTCCAACTACATGTGCGACCTGAACGTGGGTGACAAGGTGCAGGTGATTGGCCCGTTTGGCGCCAGCTTCCTGATGCCCAACCACCCCAGAAGCAACATCGTCATGATCTGCACCGGTACGGGCTCCGCCCCCATGCGTGCCATGACCGAGTGGCGCCGTCGCCTGCGGGCCAGTGGCAAGTTCGAGGGGGGCAAGCTGATGCTGTTCTTTGGTGCCCGTACCCCCGCCGAGTTGCCGTACTTCGGGCCGCTCAACAACCTGCCCAAGGACTTCATCGACATCGAATTCGCCTTCTCGCGCGAAGTGGGCAAGACCAAGCGTTATGTACAGGACGCCATGCGCGAGCGCGCTGCGGACCTCGCGGCTCAGCTCAAGGACCCCAACACCTGTTTTTATGTCTGTGGCTTGAAGAGCATGGAAGAGGGCGTGGTCTTGGCCTTGCGCGACATCGCACTGAACGCCGGGCTCGATTGGGACACCGTGGGCGCGACGCTTAAGAAAGAAGGCCGTTTGCACCTGGAAACCTACTGATCCAAGTGGATACTGTGGGGTTGACGCGCCTGTTGGACCTGTAGGTGCCGACCTGCAAAAGCAGCGCGCTTGTGTCCTGTAGGTCGGTGGCTTGAGCCCCGACATCACGCGTTTGCCCTCGGCTGACATGAATTTGACCAACGGATGTGATCCATCGCATGCAAACCGATTCCACTTCTGAAACCCGCATCGGATTGAATGCCTTGCGCGAGCAACTGCGCCAACCCCGCACCCAACTCAAAGGTCGGCAGGTCATGCCCGAGGCTCGGGCCGAGGTGCAGGCCTTGATCGGTGTGCCGCCCGCCGAAGGCCACCGACGCGACCTGCTGATCGAGCACCTGCATGCCCTCAACGACCATTTCCAGGGCCTGTTCGAGCGCCACATCGTGGCACTGGCCGCCGAGATGGGTCTGCCCGTGGTCGAGGTGTTCGAGGTCGCTTCCTTCTACCACCACTTCGAGATCCTGAAAGACGACGCCACCGCCCCGCGCATCACGGTGCGGGTGTGTGACAGCCTGAGCTGCAGCCTGGCCGGCAGCGACAGCTTGCTGCGCCAGTTGCAGCGTGAATTGCTGGATGTGAAAGTGGTGCCCGTGCCATGCCTTGGCCGCTGCGAGCAGGCACCGGCCGCCCAAGTGGGGCAGCAGGCGGTGGCGCAGGCCACATCCGAGATGGTGGCCCGCCTGGTGACCGAGGGCTACACACAGCCCCTGGCCGTGCCTCAAGCCCTGCGTTACGACGCCTACAAAAAAGCCGGTGGCTACCAACTCGCGCTGCAGGTTGCGGCGGGCTTGAAAGACCACGAATCGGTCATCCAGTGCCTCGAATCTTCGGGCCTGCGAGGCCTGGGCGGCGCGGGTTTCCCGGCCGGGCGCAAATGGCGCATCGTGCGCAGCCAGCCCGGGCCACGCCTGATGGCGGTGAACATCGACGAGGGCGAGCCCGGCACCTTCAAGGACCGCACCTGTTTGGAATCCGACCCGCACCGTTTTCTGGAAGGTGTGCTGATCGCTGCCAGCGTGGTGGGCTGCGAGGCGGTCTACATCTACCTGCGTGACGAGTACCACGAGGCGCGTGTTTTGCTGACGGAAGAATTGGCAACACTGAAACTGAACCCGCCTTGTGAGCTGCCGCGCATCGAACTGCGCCGGGGCGCGGGCGCCTACATCTGCGGTGAAGAGTCCGCGATGATCGAAAGCATCGAGGGCAAACGCGGCGAGCCACGCATGCGCCCGCCCTATATCGCCGAGGTGGGCTTGTTCGGCAGGCCGACCCTGGAACACAATTTCGAAACCCTGTTTTGGGTGCGCGAACTGATCGAGCAAGGCGCGGACAGTTTTTCATCCCACGGCCGCCATGACCGAAAGGGCCTGCGCCGTTTCAGCGTCAGCGGGCGCGTTCGGCAACCGGGCGTCAAACTCGCGCCCGCAGGCATCACGCTGCGTGAACTGGTGGACGAATACTGCGGTGGCATGGCAAAAGGGCATACGCTCTATGCCTATTTGCCCGGCGGCGCCAGCGGCGGCATTTTGCCCGCCCGACTGGCCGATGTGCCGCTCGACTTTGACACCTTGCAGCCGCACGGCTGCTTCATCGGCTCTGCAGCTGTGATGGTGCTGAGCCAACACGACAGCGCCCGCGAAGCCGCCTTGAATGTGATGCGCTTTTTCGCGCACGAAAGCTGCGGCCAGTGCACACCCTGCCGTGTGGGCACCGACAAGGCGGCCCAGCTCATGACCGCTCCAGCATGGGACGCCGACACCCTGCAGGACCTGGCTCAGGTGATGGCCGATGCGTCGATTTGCGGCCTGGGCCAGGCCGCACCCAACCCGATCCGTTGTGTGCTGGAGCATTTTGCGCACGAGGTGCAACCAGGATCGCCTCGCTTGGCGGTCGAAGAGCGGGGGGTGACGTCATGAACACGGTGCAATTCACACTCAACGGGCAAAGTGTCGAGGCCCCTGCAGGCCAAAGCATTTTCAACATCGCCCAAGGCCTGGGCATCGCCATCCCGCACCTGTGCCACAAGCCGGGCCTGGCGCCCGATGGCAATTGCCGCGCCTGTGTGGTCGACATCGATGGCGAGCGCACGCTCGCCCCCAGCTGCTGCCGCAGTGCCACGCCCGGCATGCAAGTGCGCACCGACAGCGAGCGCGCGGTCAAAAGCCAGAAAATGGTGCTGGAGATGCTGCTGGCCGACTTGCCCGAGCAGGGCCACAAGTGGCTCGACGACCGCGCCGAAGCCCCGCATGGCGAACTGAGCCAGTGGGCCGAGCACCATGGGGTGCAGGTGCGCCCAGCCTTGGCCGCGTTGCGCCGCCCAGCGGTGCCTGCAGACCTGTCTCACCCGGCCATGGCCGTGAACCTGGACGCCTGCATCCAGTGCAACCGCTGCGAGCGCGCCTGCCGCGACCTGCAGGTCAACGATGTGATCGGGCTGGCTTTCCGGGGCGCGCACACGCAGGTGGTGTTCGACCTGGCCGACCCGATGGGCGGCAGCTCCTGTGTGGGCTGCGGCGAATGTGTGCAGGCCTGCCCCACGGGCGCGCTCATGCCCAAGAGCCCCATGGGGCCGCAACAGGTGGACCGCGAGGTCGATTCGGTGTGCCCGTTTTGCGGGGTGGGTTGCCTCGTCTCGTACCAGGTGCGCGATGAAAAAATCATCAGCGTCCAAGGCCGTGAAGGGCCGGCCAACCAAGGGCGTTTGTGCGTCAAGGGCCGCTTTGGCATGGACTACATCCACAGCCCGCAGCGCATCACCCAGCCGCTGATCCGCAAGCCCGGCGTGGCCAAGGACGTGGGCCTGATCGACGGCCACACCGATTGGCGCGAGGTCTTCCGAGAAGCCACCTGGGAAGAAGCACTCGATCTGGCCACCCAACCGCTCAATGCCCTGCGTGGCCAATATGGCCCCAAATCGCTCGCCGGTTTCGGCTCGGCCAAGGGCAGCAACGAAGAAGCGTACTTGTTCCAGAAGCTGGTGCGCACCGGCTTTGGCAGCAACAACGTGGACCACTGCACGCGCCTGTGCCACGCCTCCAGCGTGGCGGCCCTTTTGGAAGGCGTGGGCTCGGGGGCCGTGAGCAACCCGGTGCGCGATGTCGAGCATTCGGACCTGATCCTGGTGATCGGCTCCAACCCGACCAGCAACCACCCGGTGGCCGCCACCTGGATGAAAAACGCCGCCCAGCGCGGCACTCGCATCGTGCTGGCCGACCCGCGCATCACCGACATCGGCCGCCACACCTGGCGCAATCTGCAGTTCAAGGCCGACACCGATGTGGCCTTGCTCAACGCCATGCTCCACGTCATCGTCAGCGAGAACCTGTGTGACGAAACATTCCTGCGCGAGCGCGCCGACAACGTGGCCGAGCTCAAGGCCCATGTGCAGGACTACACCCCTGAAGCCATGAGCGCCATCTGCGGCATCCCGGCCGAGACCATCCGCGAAGTGGCGCGGGCCTATGCCAGCGCCAAAGCCGCCATGATTTTGTGGGGCATGGGCGTGAGCCAGCACGTGCACGGCACCGACAATGTGCGCTGCCTGATTGCACTGGCCAGCATCACCGGCCAGATCGGTCGCTCCGGCACCGGCTTGCACCCGCTGCGCGGCCAGAACAATGTGCAGGGCGCAAGCGACGCGGGCCTGATCCCGATGATGTACCCCAACTACCAGCGGGTGAGCGACAAGTCGGCACACGACTGGTTCGAGAAATTTTGGGACACCAAACTCGACGACCAACCTGGCTACACCGTGGTCGAGATCATGCACAAGGCCTTGGCCCCTGACAGCGACCCGCACAAGGTGCGCGGCATGTACATCTTGGGCGAGAACCCGGCCATGAGCGATCCCGACCTGAACCACGCCCGCCACGCGTTGGCGAGTCTTGAGCATCTGGTGGTGCAAGACATTTTCCTGACCGAAACGGCCTGGCTGGCCGATGTGGTGCTGCCCGCCAGCGCTTGGCCCGAAAAAACCGGCACCGTCAGCAACACCGACCGCACGGTGCAAATGGGCCGCCAAGCCCTGCTGCCGCCGGGCGATGCCAAGCCCGACTTGTGGATCATTCAGCAAATCGCCGCTCGCCTGGGCCTGCAATGGGACTACGCAGGCGAGCACGAGGGCGTGGCCGCTGTGTACGAGGAAATGCGCCAGGCCATGGCCCCGGCCATTAGCGGCATCGACTG
>JAXITB010000155.1:0-6545 GCA_034680305.1 Polaromonas sp.
CAATCTTGGCGCTCAGTTCGGACTCAAACTTTCGCAGGTTCTGATCGACCTGGTTTTTCCGCTCGGGAAAAACCTGTCCCAGCCGAAGCGCCAGTGCCTTGGCCACCTTGATAAGCCGGCGCGGATCGGCGTGGACATGCGGATTGCCTTGGACATGGACGTCGCCAGCGAAAGGCGTGATCCCACCTTTGAACGGATCAATGAGTTCGACATGGTCGGCCGCATAAAACATGGCCGGCTGACCCTGCTGCATCCGGGGGTTGCCTGCCCGTTCTTGCAGCATGGGCAGCCATCCCACCTCGAGTTCTGCGCCGGTACAGATCGCAAAGTCAGCACTGCGCAGCTGGGCGATGAGTGAGGGACGGGCCTCGATGTGATGGGGGTCCTGAAGGTGGCTCGTGGCCGAGCGGACGCGTGCATCCGGGACAAGCGTCTTGGCCAGTGCGCCCCATTCCGGCTCACAGGCAAAAACGGTGATGGCTTGGATCTGGCTGGATGCCGCAGCCAGAATCAAGGCCAGCAGCCAATTAATAGGCGTGCGCACCGTGGGCTCCAAAGCCAATGACGTACTGCAGCTGAATGCTGCGCCTGGCTGGATTGGCGAAGATCGGCTCGCCTTCGTCATTGGCGCCGCGGCCACGCTGCTGAGTGACTTGCAGACGCAGTGTCTGCATGTGGGTGGGCTTGTAGGCGAGCATCAAGGCGTTTTCCTTGAGCCGTCCGGCCGCAAACATGACTTCGCCTTCATCGCTTTCGGCCTGGTGGACACGCAGCCAGTCCGAGCGCAGGCCGACTTCCCAAGACGGGCTGAACTTCCAGGTTGCACCCACGGAAGAGGCGCGATGCCGCATGGATGAAGTTGCATAGCGATTGATCGAGCCGACCTGGGCGTACTCCCAGTTGATTCGAACTTGCTGATTGCGGTTATTGCCCGAGGGCGACCACTTCCAGACCAAGTCGCTGACCCACATGCGCTTGCCTGTAAACCCTGCCGCATGGCTGTGGTCGTGGCCTGTCGCCTCTGCTTCGTGAGTGGGTACTTCTGCCTCGCGTTGGTTGTTCACCTGGGACAAGCCCCACTGCCAGCTGCTGCTGGCGCTGATGTCGTTGCCGACCTTCATGCTCAGGGTGGTGGCACGCGATTTCGAGTCTGAGGTACTGTGCTGAACCAGCTTCTTGCCGGTGAAAACTTCCGCCCCAAGGCGCAGGTAAAACGGGGTCGGCGCGGTCCAGTTCAGCCGGACACCGTCGTCATACCAATGCCCGCCCAAGAAGCCCCGGTACAGGAGCGGTCGCTCGGTGAAGTCATCTGCGTGCGGGTGGACTTCGTTCAGGTATCCGATCTGGGATGAGAATCTTCCGGCCCTGAGCTGCAGGCCAGCGGGCAGGGATCGGGTTTGGAGCCAGGCGCCCTCGACATGCTTTTCCAGCTTTTTGTCTTCTGTGTGGAAACCCACGGTGGCTTCGGCGCTGAGGTGCTGGTTCAGAGCCCCTCGGACCAGCAGATCGCTGTGGCCGAGGCCCAAGCCCTTGTCGCGGGCGCCCAATTCCAGGGCCCGGGAGGTGGCGGCCACGTCCAAGACCAAGCCGGCCTGCCAAGCCTGTGTCGGGGGGTTGCTCTGTGCTGTGGCTGCGGTGCTCAGGGCGGTGCAAGCGAGGAGGGCGGCGGCTCGAAGGTGTTTGGGAGTGCTCATAGGGGGGGCGGTTCGATGTGGATGAGATTCGGCATCTTATCGCAAATGGATTATCATTAGCAAAAGCCTCGGCCACTTGCGGTAACCTCACGCCATGGAAAGATCAACCCGGCAGCGTTCAGCCATCGAGGAAACCTTGACCAAGGTGGGCCAGCCCCTGCTGCCGCAAGAATTGCTGGCGGCGGCCCAGCAGCTGGTCCCCAGCCTGAGCTTGGCCACCGTTTATCGAAACCTCAAGGCCTTGGAGGCCGATGGACGGATTGAGGTGGTGACGCTGCCGGGCGAACCCGCCCGCTACGAGATCCGAAAGCACCACCATCACCACTTCCATTGCAATGGGTGTGATCAGGTCATCGACATCGACGCCTGCCCGGGAAACCTCAGCCACTTATTGCCCCGAGGCTTCGTGCTGGAAGACCACCAGATCACGCTCTACGGCAAGTGTCCGACCTGCCGATAAGCCGGTTGAAGGTCAAAGAGATAATCGTGCCATGCAGTTCCTTCGCAGCTCCAAGCGCGTAGTCAGCTTTGTGCTGGTCTGGTTTGCGCTGTTTCTGGGCGCATCCACGGCAACGGCTGCCATGAAGTCGGACCAGTTACAAATGGTCTGTTCCCCCGGCGGCGCCATGAAATGGGTGGACACCGATGGGCAGGAAGCTGCCCTCGAAATCGGTGCAGGCATGGACTGCCCCTTGTGCGCCAGCATCACGGTGCCTGCGCCAGCGGCCGTTAAGGCCTTTGAAGACCTCTCGCCCTTGGCGCATGCCCTGCAGCCGCTTGCTGCGGCTCACATTGCGCCGTCTGCAGCGCCGCCGCTGCCGTCCCGCGGACCACCCCGCGCCTCCTGAATTGAGTCAGTGACGCCTGCTTGATGCAGGCCTCTGGCTGGCCTGTGCCTGCCCCGCCGGGCTGTGCTCGGCTCGTTCCTGCCCAAGCTGAGCTTTGACGGCGTCCACACAGGATCGACTCCCATGTGGTCTGGATTCGCAAGCGCATCGAAGGAGTGAACTGAGATCGAAGGGCGGCACAGACCAGCCTCCAACGACCACCTGGTGCGAGCACGACTTGCCGACCCCCAAACCGCATCGATTCCTGGGGCCAAGCGTGACTGGCCAAGGCGATGACCACATCGCCCGCACCAAAACCGATCCACTTTGATGTCTCATCCCCTTCAAGGAACAATCACCATGAATCAACGCAAGCACACCATCCTGTCATCCTTCTGCCTAGCGGCAACACTCTTGCTGCCCGCCGCGCTCGTACTGCCTGCGCACGCCCATGAAAAATCTGCGGCACCAAGAACTGGCGCCCAGGCCATCGAACACGTGATGAAGGCACAGTTCGACCGACCCGATGCGCCCTTGACGGTGGTGCCAGTGACCATCGACGGGGACTATGCAATTGCCGGCTGGATTCAACAAGACAAAGGCGGCCGAGCTCTGCTCAAAGCCAAAGGCGGCAAGTGGACCATTCATGTCTGCGCCGGCGACGGCTTGCTGCAGGCCTCAACGCTGGAGATGGCCGGGATCGCCGCGCCCGCTGCCACGCGCTTGATTGAGAAGGTGGTCGCCGCCGAGAAACGACTCCCGACTGAGCAGGTCAAAAAGTTTGCCCTGTTTGAAGGCGTGGTGAAGATCGAAGGGGGCTCACACCATGGCCACAGTCACGGTCACGGCCCGGGGCACAAGTCGCACAAGTGAGGCGCCGCAGGACATCGCAAGCGGCCCGTCGCTCAGGCCAGGCGATTCACTGATCGAGGATGCGGACGTCGCGCACCTTCTTGGTCCGAGTGTCATAGTCACAAAACACCCGGACCCGCTTGAAGGCGCCAAATCCGTTTTGAAGCGACAGGTGCGATGAGGTCATGGTGAGCACGCCTGGGGTTTCCACCTTGACCAGGTACTTGTCGAACAGCACGCCGAGGAATCCGACGTCGTCCCACTTGTGGGCATATTTGGCCACCGTGGGCACGTAGGCATCGGCCGCGCTGCGGCACATCGTGGCACCAGCGACGCCCGCAATTTCGGACAGACGTTCCGCGTTGCTGTCTCGCTCATCGCGCTTTTTCTGTTCGGCAGCGATGGCCTCTGCCTTTTTGCGTGCCGCTTCCTCTTCACGCCTTGCCGCCAGTTCTGCCGCTTCGGCCTTCTTGCGGGCCGCCTCTGTGGCAACAGTGCGCTCACGCGCCATCTGGGTGGCGGTTTTCTTGACCTTCTTGCCTGCCGTCTCGTCTTCAATGAAGCGAACAAGCCCCTCGACGGTGGCCAGATCGGCTGGGTAGGCCAGAGCGTTGGCGCGCCTGCGAATGGGCGCCAGATCCTCGCTGCGAGCGATGCCGACATCCGCCAGTCGCTTGAGGTCCTCTGGCGTGGCCTTCAATTCATTGGCAAACGCCATTTGCTGGGCGCTTGCAAAACCCCGGCTCCGCGCGTCGATCTCAGCGATTTCTGCAGGCGTCCAGCCCGCGTTGACAAACACCCGGTGGGCGATTTTGTCGCGGGTCAGCGCGGTGCTCAGGCGGTTGACGGTATCGGCCTGAGCGATCACGACGGGGCAGGCGTCGTTCTTGGTGGTGATGGCATCGAACAATGCCTCGGCTGATTCGAAGTCGCGAAGGGCGCCTGGGTTGGGAGCCAAGGCAGGACGTCGGGCAGACCAAAAGTCAGACTGCTGAGCCAGCACCCGCGCGGCCTGCGTGTCGGACTTGAGCGCGCACACGCCGAGGTTGCCGGTGGCGCTGCCGACCTGCATGGCCGCGTAGACGGGCTTGCCACTGCCGGCCGCTTCAGACAGCGCCCACTTGGCAGCCCTGTCGGCAAAACCCTCGTTGTATTGTTGAGCGAAACGGTCGCGAGCCTCCAGATTGACCTGAGTGACCAGTTCCATCAGATCGACGCGGGCGATTTGCTGAGCCTGCCTTTGATCGCCCGAAACGGTCAGCATCAAGGCGGCCGGCAACTGGGCGTGAACCGCCCGCGTGACCACCAGCAATGGGGTGCGGCGAGAGCATCCCGCATCGCGGACCAGGTTGGCAGAGGAGGCTGACAGGCCAGCGTCAGTCACTGCTTTGCGAAAACGCGCCAGTACCCGCTGCTCATAGCCGGCCTGCAAGGCGTTCGCCTCGGTGATGTGGCTGCGGGACAAGCTGTCGGGCCAGCAGATCTCCAAGGGGCCTTTGTTGGCGCTTTCGCGCAGCGTCAGTTGGCCTTCCAGGCTGCGCCTGACCTCACTTGAAAACGGGTTGAAGTACAGGCCCAGGTCATACTTTTCGGCGTTTGCCAACCTTTTGGATGTGTCCAGCAAGGTTTGAGCGCGCCGTGAGATGTTTGGATTGGATGACTTGATCAGTTCGGTGGCGATGGTGGTGGCCAGTTCCACTTCTCGAGGGCCCCCTTCACCGAAAAAGGCCATCTCGGCGTAGCTCACCCGACTGACTTCGGTGGTGGAGGAGGCATACAAGCTGCGCGCCTTGACGAGATCGCGCGCAACCAGTCGCCCGTCACGGTAAAGATTGCCCAGGTTGGCCCTGGCCACAGGGTTGCCTGCGTCTGCTGCCTTGCCCGTGTAGCTGAGCGCCAGCTCTGCATTCGGCTCGGCGTGTACCCCCTGAAGATGCTCAAACCCCACACTCAGCTGTGCACTGGCCAAGCCCGCGTCGGCCGCCTGGCGTAAGAGGGCCATGCCCTTCTTGGGGTCCCGCGACGGGTTTTTGGTGTCCAGCAGCAAGCGGCCGATGGCCTCTTGGCAATGTGCGTCGCCAGCCTCGGCCTGCGCTTGGCAGGCCTGACGGGCGCCGTCGTAGTTTGAATCCCGTAGCGCTTGGGCCGCTACCTTGGCTGACTCGGCATCGGCATAAGCCAGTTGTGAAAGCAGCGCAAGGGCCGCGGTCGCAAGATTGATCAGGCGCATGGTCATTCCAGGGTTTGAGCGGTGGCTATCAGTGGGCTGGGCCGGATGAGATGCGCTCATGCCGCGTGCGCAGCCTGTTGGACAAAGACAAAGCCCCGCAAGCTGCGGGGCCGGATCAGCCCTGCGGCAGGGCTCGGTGACCAGGAAGGTCTTGTTCTGGCGGAGAGGGCGGGATTCGAACCCGCGGTGAGTTTTACCCCACGCACGCTTTCCAGGCGTGTGACTTAAACCGCTCATCCACCTCTCCGCGGAAGTCGGGCATTGTAGCAGTGCCACTGCGCCGGGGGACTTGGCTTGGACCGATGAATGGGGCAGCCGCCTTCAGGGCTTGTCAGGGCGCTCTGCTCGGGCGATAGGCGTGCTCTTGCAACTCGGTCAGCGTGACGAATTCCAGCGCCTTGTGGTGGGTGCACTCCAGAATCACTGGAGGAGCCAAGCCGGCCAGCAGGGCCTGGCGCCAGCGATGGGCGCAAACGCACCAGCGATCGCCGGGTTTGAGACCAGCAAAGCGCCATTCGGGTCTGGGCGTGACGAGGTCATTGCCCAATGCCTGCTGGAAGGCCAGGAATTCGGCCGTCACGCGGGCGCAGATCAGGTGTGAGCCGGTGTCTGTTTCGTCGGTGTGGCAACAGCCGTCACGGAAGTAACCGGTCAGGGGATCGTATGAGCAGGGCAGCAGGGCGGTTCCCAGGACGTTCAGGGCGGTCATGTTGGGCAGTAGGCTGGCTTGATGCGGGGTGGGGTGTGCGGGTCAGGCGCACCGGTTGGGCATTATCGGCAAGCCTGGCGCAGCGTGAGCTTGACCCAACCCCAGCCATCGGGCCGGCCAATGTCCTGATCAGCCCTGAGTTTTCCGTACACTGTGCGTCCTTCCCCCCAACCTCGGGCCCGCTGGGCGCCTGTTGCCATGAAATTTCGCTTTCCCATCGTCATCATTGACGA
>JAXITB010000156.1:0-6497 GCA_034680305.1 Polaromonas sp.
AGCGTGTCAGCGGCGCTGGCGCTCAATGCCAAAGGGATGTCGACATGCACCCCCTTGACGTTGGGAATGGCAGGCAAGAGATCGAGCTCACAAGCGCTCAGTTCAATGCGCACCGCCGCCCCCGACTTGGGGCTGAAAGCCTGCGCAATGCGGGCTTTGAGCGCATTGGCGTCGCAGGTCGTCGAGGTGCTCGCGCCAGCAGCCGGCTGAACCACCGCGCGCTGCAGGTCGGCCAGAAACTGCGCCTGCAACTGCTGACGCTGCGCGTCTGCATCGCCCGACGTCGCTGCCCCAGCCGCTGGACTGCTGCTGCCCAACTGAATGAAGACTGAGACCGTATCTTCAGCCACGTTGGGCTTGATGTCATTGATTTGCGCGGCCAAGGCGGGGTCGGCGCTGGTATTGCCCGCAGAGCCGCCGCCACCGCCGCAGGCACTGAGCGCCAACACGCCGGCCATGGCAGCCGCCCAGAGTCCCGGACGAAGCGCACGACCCATGCGCTCGGAGGGATTAACTTGGTTCATGGAGCACTCCTTCACATCCAGAAAAACTGATGCGGAAAAGTCTAGGTCCGCCCGTGAACCCGGATCAGCCCAATTAACCTCATTTAACCAAGAGACAGCGACTGAGCCTTAATGATTGAGCTGTCCCCAGGCCTTGTCCAGGCGCTTGATGCTCACCGGCTGCGGCGTACGCAGTTCCTGCGCAAAAAAGCTCACCCGCAACTCTTCGAGCAGCCAGCGAAACTCCAGCATCCGAAGGTCTTGAGCGCCTTTGCGTTCGGCCACCAGGCGCCAGTAGCGCTGCTCTTGAGGCTTTAACTCCACCAGTCGCTGAGCATCTCTGGCGGGGTCGCCGCGGTACTTATCCAAACGCAGGACGATGGCCTTCAAGTAACGGGCGAAATGCTGCAACTGAGGCCAGGGGGTGGCAGCCAGAAAGTTCTTGGGCATGAGCCGCTGCAACTGCGCGCTGCAGTCGGCGGTAACGTCGGGCGCATTTTTGGTGTCCTTGATCTTGCGCAGCGCGCCTGTGTATTCAAGCAAGATCACCCCGGCAAGACGGGCCACCTCGTTGGCGATCAGGGTCAAGCGGCCGCGCCCCTCTTCAAGGCGCCTTTGGAAAGCTTGCGCATCCGTCGGTAAAGGATCGAGCAAAAAGGCGCGATCGATGGCCAGTTCAATGATCTGGGTGCGCAGTTCTTCATGCGTGCCCAGTGGCATGTAGGCCACCGCCATTTTCTGCAAGTCGGGAATGTTCTTTTCCAGGTACTTGAGCGCGTCCTTGATTTGCAGGGCAAACAGACGGGCCAGACCTTTTCGGTGTTTTGTGGCCGCCATTTCGGGCTCGTCAAACACCTCGATGCTCACCGCATCGCCACCGTCAACCAGCGCCGGAAAGCCAATCAGGATCTGGCCGCCCTTGCGAATTTCCATCAGCTCAGGCAGCTCACCAAAGGACCAGGTGGTATAGCGCTGGTCGGCGGGCGGCGCAGAAGAATTGGAAGAATTGGGGTCAGAGACCGATTTTCTGACCGTCGAAGAATTGGGGTCAGAGACCGATTTTCTGACCGTCGCAGCGACAGGCGAAGAATTGGACTCTGACCCCGATTCTTTCTTGGACTCTGACCCCGATTCTTTCTTTGACCCCGATTCGTTCAGTTTCAGGCCAGCCAGGGCCTGAAAAGCGCCTCTTGCCTTGCTGCCGAGCTCGCCCTTGAGCGCACCGAGGTTGCGGCCCATGCCTAACTGGCGGCCATGTTCGTCGACCACACGCAGATTCATGAACAGGTGCGCGCTGAGCATGTCGAGCTTGAAGTCGGCGCGCTTGACGTCCAGACTGGTTTCGTCTCGGACCTTCTTGAGTAATACATCGATCAGTGAGCCGTGGCCAAACAGCTCAGGCAGGCTCAGCTCAGCAGCCAAACGGGACGCGCTCTCAGGCAGGGGCACAAAGCGGCCGCGCGATTTCTGCGGCAAGCTTTTGAGCAGCGCCTGGATCTTGTCCTTGAGCATGCCGGGCACCAGCCACTCGCAGCGGTCTTCGCTGACCTGATTGAGCACAAACAGAGGCACGTCGACGGTGACGCCATCACGGGCATCACCTGGCTCGTGCAGATAGCTGGCCTTGCAGTCGACACCGCCCAGACGAAGGGTTTTGGGAAACGACTGGGTGGTGATGCCCGCCGCCTCGTGCCGCATCAATTCTTCGCGGCTGAGAAACAGCAGCCGAGGCTGGCTGCGGGCGGCGTCCTTCCACCAACGCTCCAGGGCCGCGCCGTTGTGGATGTCTGCCGGCAGTTGCTGGTCGTAAAAAGCGTAGATGAGCTCGTCGTCGACCAGCACATCCTGGCGGCGGGACTTGTGCTCGAGCTCCTGCACCTGCGTCACCAGCTTTTGGTTGGCGCCCAAAAACGGCAGGCTGGTGTCCCAGTGACCGGCCACCAGGGCTTCGCGTATGAAGATCTCGCGCGCACCTTCTGGGTCGACCGCACCAAAATTGGCTCGCCTGTTGTTGTAGATCACCAGGCCATAGAGCGTGGCGCGCTCCAGCGCGGTGACCTGAGCGGCCCTCTTTTCCCAGTGTGGATCGAGCAGTTGCTTCTTGAGCAGGTGGGAGCCGACCTGCTCGATCCATTGAGGCTCGATGTGGGCGATGCCCCGGCCAAACAGGCGGGTGGTTTCCACCAACTCGGCGGCTACGATCCAACGGCCCGGTCGCTTGGACAGTCGTGCCCCCGGATGACGGTTGAACTTGATGCCGCGCGCGCCCAGGTAAAACTCATCCTCGTCGCTCTTGCAACCGATGTTGCCCAGCAGTCCACACAGCATGGACAGATGCAGTTGCTCGTAGCTGGCCGGCTCCGGGTTGATCTTCCAGGCCTGTTCCTTCACAACGCTGAGCAACTGCGAATGGATGTCACGCCATTCGCGGACCCGTCGCACATTGATGTAGGTCTCGCGCAGCAGGTTTTCATATTGGCGGTTAGACAGCTTGTGCTGTGGCGCGGTCTCGATCGGGGCTGCGCCCCGACCTGCAGGCTTGTTCGCACCCGCTTTGACCACCGGCCTGGGCAAAGTCGGCGGCAAGGTTTGCCTGGCCTCGAAGCTACTCGGTGTCAAAGGCATGGCCACCGATGATGGGCGCCCGCCCCGGGCCTGTTCCAACCATTGCCAGAGCTTGAGGTAAGACACGAACTCGCTCTTGTCGTCGTCAAACTTGGCATGCTGCTGGTCGGCCTGCGCCTGCTTTTCTAGGGGACGATCACGCACATCCTGCACGCTCAGGGCACTGGCAATGACCAGCACCTCATTGAGGGCCCGACGCTCTCGGGCCTCCAGCAGCATGCGTCCAACACGCGGGTCCAGTGGCAACTTGGCCAGCAACTGACCGATCGGCGTCAGTTCGTTGGCCTCATCCACCGCGCCCAACTCGCCCAGCAGTTGGTAGCCGTCGGCGATGGCGCGCCGCTGCGGTGCCTCGATGAAGGCAAAGTCTTCGACCGCCCCTAGGTGCAGCGCCTTCATCCGCAGGATGACTGAGGCCAGCGAGCTGCGCAGGATTTCCGGGTCGGTAAAGCGCGGCCGACTGTTGAAGTCCTGCTCATCGTAAAGCCGGATGCAAATGCCCTCGGCCACGCGCCCGCAGCGGCCCGCCCGTTGATTGGCCGCTGCCTGCGAGATCGGCTCGACCAGCAACTGTTCGACCTTGCTGCGAAAGCTGTAGCGCTTGACGCGGGCGGTGCCGCTGTCAATCACATAACGAATGCCCGGGACGGTCAGCGAGGTTTCGGCCACATTGGTGGCCAGCACGATGCGCCTCTGGCCGTGCGGCTCGAAGATACGCTCCTGCTCGGCCTGCGACAGGCGTGAGAACAGGGGCAGCACTTCGGCGTCGCGCAGCACCGGTTGATGTGACAGGTGCTTGCGCAAGTGGTCGGCCGCCTCGCGAATCTCGCGTTCGCCGGGCAAGAAAATCAGGATGTCGCCGTGGCCCGCGCCGCGCCAGAGTTCATCGACCGCATCGGCAATCGCGTCATTGAGGTCGTAGTCGCGGCTTTCCTCGAAGGGCCGGTAGCGCTGCTCCACCGCAAAGGTGCGGCCCGAGACCATGATGACCGGCGCGGGGCCATGCCGGGACTCAAAGTGCTTGGCAAAGCGCTCTGCGTCGATGGTGGCCGAAGTGATGATGACCTTCAGGTCAGGGCGACGCGGCAGCAACTGGCGCAGATAGCCGAGCAGGAAGTCAATGTTCAGGCTGCGCTCATGGGCCTCGTCGATGATCAGGGTGTCATAGGCCCGCAGCAGCGGATCGGTCTGGGTCTCGGCCAGCAAAATGCCATCGGTCATGAGCTTGACCGAGGCACCCGGCGTCAAGCGGTCCTGAAACCGCACCTTGTAGCCCACCACTTCGCCCAGCGGCGTCTTGAGTTCATCGGCGATGCGCTTGGCCACACTGGAGGCGGCCACCCGCCTGGGCTGTGTGTGACCGATCAGGTGACCCCTGCGTCCCGGGTGATTGATGCTGCCGCGCCCCATGGCCAACAGGATCTTGGGCAACTGCGTGGTCTTGCCCGAGCCGGTCTCGCCGCAGACGATGACCACCTGATGGGCCTCGATGGCGCGGGCAATTTCCTCCCGCCGACCTGACACCGGCAGGCTTTCAGGAAACTCCAAATGCAGGTCAGGAACAGGCGTGGGCGCAACAGACACAGGACGGACAGCGGCAAGCGCAGGCGGTGGAGGCTTGGGGTTCAAACGGGCCAATCAGCCGCGGCTGGGCCGGCGGCCACAGCCAGGCGCAAGGAACTTCGGTCAAAATCCGCTCATATCCCCTGGAAAGTCCATGTCAGCCGTTTTCAATTTTACCTTCGTGCCCTGGTTTCGCTCGGTGGCGCCCTATATCCACCTGCATCGGGGCAAGACCTTCGTGGTGGGCATGGCCGGCGAAGCCATTGCGGCGGGCAAGTTGCAGCACATCGCGCAAGATTTGGCGCTGATCCAGAGCATGGGCGTCAAGATCGTGCTGGTGCATGGATTCCGCCCCCAGGTCAACGAACAACTGGCCGCCAAAGGCCATGAGGCGCAATACGCCAAGGGCATGCGCATCACCGACAGCGTGGCGCTCGACTGCGCTCAGGAAGCCGCCGGCCAGTTGCGTTACGAGATCGAGGCGGCCTTTAGCCAGGGGCTACCCAACACGCCGATGGCCGGTTCGACCGTGCGGGTGATCTCGGGCAACTTCATCACCGCCCGGCCGGTGGGCATCGTCGACGGCACCGACTTCAAACACTCGGGGTTGGTGCGCAAGGTCGATGTGCAGGGCATCCGACAAACCCTGGACATGGGCGCCATGGTGCTGCTCTCGCCTTTCGGCTTTTCGATCACCGGCGAAGCCTTCAACCTCACCATGGAAGAAGTGGCAACCCGGGTGGCCATTGAGTTGCAGGCCGACAAGCTGATCTTCCTGACCGAGGTGCCGGGCATCCGACTGCGCCCGGACGAGTCGGCCAGCGAAGACAACCCCATCGACACCGAGATGCCGCTCGATGTGGCCGAAAAGCTGCTGACCAGCCTGCCTGCGCCACAGCAGCCCACCGACACCGGCTTTTACCTGCAGCATTGCGTCAAGGCCTGCAAGGCCGGGGTTGACCGCACCCACATCCTGCCGTTTTCAACCGACGGCGCACTGCTGCTGGAAGTTTATGTGCACGATGGCATCGGCACCATGGTGATCGACGAAAAGCTCGAGAGCCTGCGAGAAGCCTCGGTCGACGACGTCGGCGGCATCCTTCAACTGATCGAGCCCTTTGAAAACGACGGCACCCTGGTCAAACGCGATCGCACGGAGATCGAACGCGATGCGGGCCTGTACAGTGTGATCGAACATGACGGCGTCATCTTCGGCTGCGCGGCGCTCTACCCCTACCCCGAAGCGCGCACCGGCGAAATGGCGGCGCTGACCGTCTCGCCGCAGAGCCAGGGCCAGGGCGACGGCGAGCGCATTCTCAAGCGCATCGAGCAACGTGCGCGGGCCCAGGGTCTGGCCAGCATTTTTGTGCTGACCACCCGCACCATGCACTGGTTTCTCAAGCGTGGCTTTCAGCCGGTGGCCATTGACTGGCTGCCCGAGGCCCGCAAGCGCAAATACAACGTCAACCGCAAGAGCCAGGTGCTGGTCAAACAGCTCTGAGCCAGCCGGCCGTCTGGCTCAGACCGCGGGTGCGCTCAACCGCGCCAACTGCGCATGCCCAGCAGGCGGGCGATCGCGTAGCCGGCCAGCAATGACAGGGCCACCGCCTGGATGGGGTGATCCTGCACCACATGACGCGAATAGGTCCAGGCCCGACGTGGGCCCTCGGTCAGGCCCTGGGTCTTGTCGTCGATGCGATCGGCCAGCCGGCTGGCACCACTGGCCAGGCGGTCCACTGCGTCATGGGCCACATGACGCGCACGGCTGAGCGTGTCCCGGGCCGAATCACCGGCCGACCAGTGGGC
>JAXITB010000157.1:0-6477 GCA_034680305.1 Polaromonas sp.
AGGCGTCTGGGCGGCAGAAGGCGTCGGCCGGCGAGACTGGTTTCTTGGCCCTTGCAGCCGGCGCTGCTTCTGCCGTCCTGACTCCGAGGGACGGGCGGCAAAACTTTTGCAGACTGGCTCCAAGCACTGCGAATCAATTCGCGCCAATGGCTGCCGGTCTGGACAGCAAGCCCAGCCAGCGCCCCAGCGGCACTTGCAGGCGGGCCAGGCCCAGGGTGGCTTCGAGCAGGTCACGGCCGTGCGCGGCGGGCCAGATGCGTCCGGTCAGGTCCATGAACTTGCCGCGCAGTTCCTCTCGGGTGTAGGGCGAGGCGTCGTCTCCCCGGTTGACGCCGGCCTCGCCGACTCGCCGGCTGCCGTCCTTGAGGGTCAGCACCACGCGCGACGGGCGCTCCATGGGCAGTCGCTGGCTCATCGCAGGGTCGTGGCTGACCGTGACCTTGGCCGCTAAGGCCAGCACGGCTGGGCTGCGCACCGCCTCCCAGGTGAAGCTCGACAAAGCGCTGGACCCGTTGACGATGCGGGTGGCCACTGCAAAGGGCACAGAAAACTTGGCGGCCAAGGTGTTGGCCGGTGTCGGGTCACTCAGTTCGGCGGCCAAATGATAGGTGCTGACTTCGATGCGCTCGATGTCCTCGGGCCTGGGTAGGCTGGCACCCATGTGGTCCAGGGCGTCGAGCGTGCCGTGGTTGTAGCGGCAGCAAGAGTGCAGTTTGAAGTAGTTGTGCATCAGATGCCAGTCCTGCCCCAGGTCTTGGACGACCGCGGCGGGGTCAAAGCGTTCGGAAATGATTTGCCCCAGCAAGGAAGCGGGGCCATCGCGCTCCCCGGTGAAGCCGCATTCGGCCAGGTCCAGGGCCAGCAGGCCATTGCGGTTGCTCAGTCCGGCATAGGTGTTGCGCACCAAGCCACCCTCGAGCATGGTTTGTTTGGAGGTGGCGGTGCTCAGGGATGCGGCGATGTTGATGGTCTCGCGCATCGCGCTGGCCCCCAGATGAGCAATGCGACCGCAGGCGGCCGCAGCGCCCACTGTGCCCCAGGTACCGTGAGGGTGCATGGCGCTGCGCAGTTGCGAGGCTGCGCCCAGGCGAGAGCCCACTTCGTAGCCCACCACAATCGCCGCCAAAAGGTCTTCGGCGCTGGCCGCTCGCTCTTGGCTCAGCGCTACTGCCGCCGGGATCACATGAACCGCTGGGTGACCCCGTGAAAAGCGGTTGCCCTCGTCCATTTCGAGGAAAGTGCCCGCCGTGCCGTTGATGAAGGCAGCGGCTTCGCAGGTGCTGCGCCGGTTCAGCCCGATCAGTGTGGCAGCCTCCGCTTGGGGCTGGCGCTGCGCGATGGCCTGCAACTCTGGCTCGGCCGAGCCGGCGGCCATGGCGGCCACGGTATCGGCCAAGACCCAGCCGACCTGTTCCTGCACCCCTTCGCTGAGTTGACGGTAGTCCAGTTGGGCGGCGAACTGGCTCAGGCGGTCAAGATAGTTCATGGGCTTCCTTTGCGGTGTATTCGATTCAGCGTGCGGCTGCTGCGCAACGCTCATACAGGTCGTTGGGTGTGCTGGTTCGGACGCCTTCGAGGGCTTGCAGATCGCTGAGCAGGCGGCGCAGGCTGCTGATGCGGCTGGGCATGCCCCAGACCCAGGGGTGCACGCTCAGCCCCATCACAGCAGCGCGCGAGTGCGTCTGGCATTCCCTCGCCAGGCGTCTGGCTGCAGCGGTGATTTGCTCGGCGTGTTCATGGCCTTCCCGATGGCGCAGCCACTGGGCCTGCACATCGTCCCATTCGCTCGACAGCGGAAGTGCTAGCAGGCGCCTTGCCGACCGGCCAGCCGGCTCGAGCCAGTAGGGCTGGTCGTCATTGCCCCAGTCCAGGGTGTACCGCAGGCCCGCATCGGCCAGCAGGCCGAAGGTCGCTGGCGTGGTCCCCCAGTCCTGGCTGAGCCAGCCCAGGGGGAGGTTGCCGGTATGGGCCTGCAAGCTCTGCAGTGCCTCATGGATGTGCGCTTGCTGCAATGGCAAAGTCATGCGCGAATGCATCATGCGGGTGGCCGCCAAACCGTGGCCCAGCCACTGCGCCCGCATCTGCTTGAGCCGCTCGAGCGCCGCTGGCACGCGTGGCAAGACCAAACTGTTGGCGGCCACCGCCGGTCGGATGCCTGCCTCCTGCAGCGCATCGAGGACGCGAAACACCCCGATGCGCAGCCCATATTCACGCTGAGACCAACTGCGGTAGTCGGGATTGAAGCTGCCGAACTCGCCCACCAAACGCGGGTCGCGCAAGCTGCCGGCTGGCGCGTCGAAGTCCCAGTGCTCGAGGTGGAGCACCACGAAAAGATGCAGTCCTGGCGCGAGGCCGCAGGGACCGCGCTGGGGCAGGGCGCTGAAGCGGTAGTGCGGGTGGTCCATGTGAATGCGGTGAAAGTGGGGCTGTCGCGTTCCAGCTTCATGCCCGACTGAAAACCCTTGGAATCGTCGGCCTATTGACTTCCTGTCTCGATGATTGCACAGTCTGCCCTAATTGTCCTATTGATGGGACAATTTAATCCAGTTTCCAACTTCATCATTGAGGACTAACCATGACGTCTCAAGCCCGCGTGTCTCGTCGTTTGATTTTGCAGGCCGGTGCGGCCGCTTCCACGCTGGGCGCGCCCGGCCTCCTGCTGGCTCAGGCCCGGCCGGTCAAAATCGGTCTGGTGCACCCGGTCAGCGGTGGCCTGGCCTACAGCGGCGGCCAAGGCCGTCTGGGCTGCCAACTCGCCATTGAAGAGATCAACGCGGCCGGCGGCATCCGGTCCATGGGCGGCGCCCGTCTGGAGGCTGCCTTGGGTGACTCGCAGTCGCGCCCCGAGGTTGGCGTCTCTGAAGTCGAGCGTCTGCACCAGGACGGCGTGTCGGCCTATGTGGGTTGCTTCTCCAGCGCGATTGCCTTGCCGGCGACGCAGGCCGCAGCCAAGTACAACACCCCCTTCCTCATTGATGTGGGTGTGTCTGACAACATCGTCAACCGCGGCCTGAAGAACGTCTTCCGCCTGGCCCCTGGTTTCGGCAAGTGCGTCGACGACGCCATTGAGGGCCTGGGTCAGGTCAACAAGGCCGCTGGCGGCGTGGCCAAGAAGGCTGTTTTGGTGCATGAGGAGTCCGAGTTCGGTACCGGTACCGCCAAGCTGCTGGCCGGCAAACTGCCCGGCATCGGCATTGAGGTGGCCGAGGTCATCAAGCACGCCAACCCCACGCGCGACTTCACCAACGTGGCCCTGCGCATTCGCAGCCTGCGCCCCGACGTGGTGATCATGAGCAACTACCAAAACGAGTATGTGTTGCTGGCCCGCACCCTGCACCAGCAGAAGGTGGACCTGGCGGCCATGTTCAGCGTGCTGGGCGGCGGCTTCAACTACAAGCTGGTGCAAGAGCAGCCCGATGTGGCCCAGCACATGATGGACTTCAACCACTGGTTCAACCCGCGCAATCCCAAGGCGGCCGATCTGCGCAAGCGCGCCGCCGACAAGGGCGCCTTGTTCACCTTCGAGGTTTATTGCGGCTACAACTCGGTCAAGCTTTACGCCGACGCGCTGCAGCGTGCCGGTACGGCCGACAAAGAAAAGGTCATCGCTGCGCTCGAGGCCAGCACCTGGTCCGATCATTTCATGCCTTACGGCGCGACCAAGTTCGTCAATGGTCAGAACCAGGGCGGCAAAGCGGTGCTGCTGCAGGCCAGCCGTACCGACATCGATGTCGTCTGGCCCAACGAGTTCGCGGGTTCCAAGCCGATTTTCCCCAAGCCCAAATTCAGCTGATCGTCTGATCAGTCCGATGGTCACTGCCCTTTCGGGGCAGTGACCGGCGCGCGGCGCCGGCTTGATTGTCGGTGGAGCGCATCGTCTGCCATTTCATTGATTCAGGACAAGTCCAAGTGGATCCCACCATCCTGGCTGCAGCGGCCATCAACGGCTTGCTGATGGGTGGCATCTACACCTTGGTGGCGTCGGGTCTGACGCTCATCTATGGTGTGCTGCATATCATCAATTTCGCCCACGGCAGCATGCTCATGCTGGCGATGTTCGGCGTCTATTTCCTGTTGACCAAGGCGGGCATCGACCCATACTTGGCGCTGATCATCATGGTTCCGGCCATGTATGCGGTCGGCTTTTTGCTGTACCGGCACATGATCGGTAAGCTGTCTCTGGGGCGTGATGAGAACATCTTGTTGATCACCCTGGGTTTGTCGATCCTGATCGAGAACCTGGCCTTGCTGTTCTTCAAGGGAGATTCGCGCACCGTCTCCTTGGCCTACAGCGACAAGATGATCGAACTCGGGCCGCTCCTTCTGGGCGTGCCCAAGGTGATTTCTTTCGTGGCGGCCATGGTCTTGTGTGGCTTTTTGGGGCTGTTCATCACCCGCACCGACACCGGCAAGGCCATCCGGGCGGTGGCCAAGGAGCGCATGGGCGCCCGTTTGGTCGGCATCGATGTCGATCGGATTTTTGCTGTCTCCTTTGGCATTGGACTGGCGACCCTGGGCGCAGCCGCCTGCCTCTTGATGCCGATCTTCTATGTCTCGCCTACCAGCGGGCATGTCTTCGTGATCGTGGCCTTCACCGTGGTGGTGCTCGGGGGCATGGGCAGCTTTTTGGGAGCGGTCATTGGTGGCCTGATCGTGGGCCTGACCGAATCCTTTGGTGGCCTGTTCCTCGGTGAGAGCTTGGGGCAGATTGGCATTTCGCTGATCTTCATTCTCATCTTGCTGTTTCGCCCGTCCGGGCTGTTTGGAGACAAGCGATGACGGCCCTTCGTTCACCCTGGGCGGTGCATGGCTTGCTGCTGGCGCTGGCTCTGATTTTTCCGCTGGTGTTTAGTTCGCCCTTTATGGTCAACTTCGGCGTGCTGGCCCTGTTTTATGCCTTCATTGGCCAGTCTTGGAACATTGCCGGCGGCTTTGCCGGGCAGTTGTCTTTCGGCCATGTGGCCTTCTTCGGCGTGGGCGCCTACGCCTCGACCATCGTGCAGATGCGACTGGGCTGGAACCCCTGGCTGGGCCTGCCGGTGTCGGCCCTGGCCGGCGCCGCAGCCGGCTGGCTGATTGCGGTGCTGTCTTTTCGTGCTGGCCTGAAGGGCTCCTACTTTGCCCTGATCACCCTGGCTTTTGCCGAGGTGTTTCGCATCGTGGCCAACTCGGTCGAGATCACCGGCGGTGGCTTGGGCATGCTCATCCCCATGAAGCAGGTGGCATCGAACTTCCAGTTTGGTGACCGTCGGGTGTTTTACTTCATCATCTTGGTGCTGACCGTGGTTTCGGTGGCACTGGCCTTGTGGTTGAAGGCCTCTCGGTTCGGTGCCCGATTGGCTGCGATTCGCGAGAACGAGGACTCGGCCAGGGCCTTGGGCATCAATACTTATGCTGAAAAAACCAAGATCATGATGATCTCCGGCGCGATCGCCGGCACCGGCGGCTGCTTTTTTGCCCAATACTTCCTCTACATCGATCCGACCATCGCCTTCGGGGTGGACAAGTCCGTGGAGATGCTGTTGGTCAGCATGATTGGTGGTGCCGGCACCGTCTATGGCCCGCTCATTGGCGCGGTGCTGCTGGCGGCCATCAGCGAGGTCACTCGGGCCTGGTTCACCATTCAGGGCCTGTCGCTGGTGCTCTATGGCGCCCTGCTGGTCGTGATCATCGCCTTCCTGCCCAACGGCCTGATCGACTTGTTCAAGCGGCGCAGCCAGCGTCGGGGGGACGCATGATGCTTAAGGTCAGTCACCTCACCAAAATCTTTGGCGGCCTCAAGGCGGTCGATGACGCGAGCATTGAAGTGGCCCAGGGCCGCATCGTCGCACTCATTGGCCCCAATGGCGCGGGCAAGACCACCTTGTTTGCCTGCATCGCCGGCTTCTTGCCCATCAACCAAGGCCGGGTGGAACTGCTCGGCCAGGACATCACCGGCCTGCCGGCCCACGAGATCGCCCGCCTGGGGATGGTGCGCACTTTTCAGATCACCCAGCCCTTTGCAAAGCTCACGGTGCTGGAGAACATTGCTGTGGGTTCGCACCAGTTGCATGCCCGGCGTGCGGATGCCCTCGCCCACGCCCGCACCGTGGCTGAGCGGGTCGGGATATCGCCGGCCATGCTCGATCAGCCGGCCGCCGAATTGACCGTGGCTGGGCGCAAGCGCTTGGAGTTGGCCCGCACGCTGGCCACCGAGCCCAAGCTGCTGCTGCTCGACGAAGTGATGGCCGGGCTCAATCCACAGGAAATCGTGGAGATCATCGCCATCATTCGCAAAATCCGCGACAGCGGCGTGACCATTTTGCTCATTGAACACGTCATGCATGCGGTGATGAGTTTGTCTGAGCACATCTATGTGCTGTCCTACGGCAAGATCATTGCCGAGGGTGCGCCGCGCGACATCGTGAGCAATCGCGATGTGGTCGAGGCTTATCTGGGGCGGGGTGCGGCCGATCAGATGGCCGGCGTGACGGGAGA
>JAXITB010000158.1:0-6476 GCA_034680305.1 Polaromonas sp.
GTCATGTTCTTTTACAGCGTTAACCTCACCTGGATTGTTTTGGCATCCATTCCGCTTTATTTCTTCCTGTCCTTCTTCATCACCCCGGTGCTGAGGAATCAGCTCGATGAGAAGTTCCGGCGCGGCGCGGACAACCAAGCGTTTCTGGTCGAATCGGTCACGGCGGTCGACACCGTCAAATCCATGTCATTGGAGCCACGCTGGATCAAGCGCTGGGACGAGCAACTGGCCGCCTATGTCAAGGCAGGCTTGCGCACGGCCACCACCGGTCTTTTGGCCAATGGGGGGGTATCGCTGATCGGCAAGCTGGTGACCATCGCCATCACCTGGCTGGGGGCCACTTATGTCATCGAGGCCAAGATGACGATCGGCGAGTTGGTGGCCTTCAACATGCTGGCATCGCACGTGGCCAACCCGATCATGCGCTTGGCCCAGATGTGGACGGACTTTCAGCAAGTGGGCATTGCGGTGCAGCGCCTGGGCGACATCCTCAACGTCCGGCCAGAAATCTCCGACGGGCGTACCTCTTTGCCCAAGATCGCAGGCCAGATCCGCTTTGAGGACGTGGTCTTTCAGTATCGGCCCGACAGCCAGCCGGTCCTCAAAGGGGTTTCATTTGCCGCCCTGCCGGGCCAATCGATCGGCATCGTGGGGCGCTCGGGCTCGGGCAAGAGCACCCTGACGCGGCTGGTGCAACGCATGTACCAGCCGCAACAAGGGCGGGTGCTGATTGATGGGTTTGACCTGAGCATGGCCGACCCGACCTCGCTGCGTCGCCAGATTGGTGTGGTGCTGCAAGAAAACGTCCTCTTCAACCAGACCATACGCGCCAACATTGCGGTGGCCCGACCCGAGGCGAGCATGTCGGCCGTGATGGCCGCCGCAGAACTGAGCGGCGCGCACGAGTTCATTCGGGAGTTGCCCGAAGGTTATGACACCCAGGTCGGTGAGCACGGCGTTGGCCTGTCGGGCGGTCAGCGCCAGCGCCTGGCCATCGCCCGGGCCTTGCTCAGTGACCCGCGGATCCTGATTTTTGACGAGGCCACCAGCGCCCTCGACTATGAGTCTGAGCGAATCATCCAAGACAACATGGAGCGCATCCGCCAGGGGCGCACCGTGCTGATCGTGGCCCATCGGCTGTCTGCGGTCAGACACGCCGACATGATTTTGGTGATGGAGCGCGGCGAGATCGTCGAGCGCGGCACGCACGAACAGTTGCTGGCCCACGGCGGCATCTATTCCCATCTTTACAGGTTGCAAGCGCAATGAAGAACGGCGGATTTTTCGGGGGGCTGCGGCTAAGAATGGGCGCGTGGCTGGAGGTGTGGGGGCGTTATCGCTCGGTGGGGCGGGCCGCCTGGGCCGAGCGAGCGCGCTACGACGCGGCCAAGCGCAGCGCCCAGGAGGCCGAGTTTTTGCCGGCCGCGCTGGCGGTGCAGGAAACCCCGGTTCACCCCGTGCCGCGGGCTGCGGCCTGGTTGCTCGTTGTCTTGATCGTCATGGCGGTGGCTGCCTCCATCTTTTTGCGGACCGAGGTCTTTGTGACCGGACAGGGCCAGCTGGTCACGACGGGGCGAACCAAAACCATTCAGTCGCTCGAATCGGCCGTGGTGCGTCGAATCCTCGTCAAGGATGGCGATCTGGTTCGCGCCGGCGATGTCTTGGCCGAGCTGTTCACGCCAGGCGTAGGCACTGACACGGCCCGGCTGCGGGCCGAGCTGAGCGAGGCCGAGGAGGAGTACCAGCGCGGCCAGCGGATGCTGGCCATGATCGATGCGGGGCAGAGCCAGTTTGCAGCGGTGGGCCTGCTCGAAGGCCGACTGCGTGAGTACCGCGACAAGGTGGCGCGCCTGGAGGCCGAGATCGAGCGCAAGAAAGTGGAGATCGAGACCGGCCAGGAGGCTGTCAAGAAGATCGCGGCCTTGCTGCCGAACTTGCGCCAGAAGGTGGACGACTACCAGCAGCTCGAGCAAAAGGGCTATGTGGCCCGCCATGCGGTGCTCGATCAGATGCAGGCTTTGTCGGAGGCCGAGAGCGAGCAGCGCATTGCGCAAAACCGGGTCCGTGAGCTGCAGGCGCAGTTGGCCGAATCGCGCCGTGGTCTGTCGGTCCTGACCTCAGAGGTGCGCCGCTCGACCCTGGAGCAGATGAGAGAGGCCAACGCCAAGCGGCAACTGGCTTTGCAGGACATGCGCAAGTTCACCAGCCGCGATGAGTTGATGCAGATCCGCTCGCCGATCGACGGCCATGTGCATCAGATCAATGTGCACACCGTCGGCGGGGTCATCGGTGCGGCCCAGCCCCTGATGAGCCTGGTGCCGATCGACGACCCGCTGGAAGTCGAGGTGGCCCTGGAGAACAAAGACATTGGTCGGCTGCGCCCGGGCATGACGGCGCAAGTCAAGGTCGACACCTTCCCCTACACCCGCTTCGGAACGGTGCCGGCCAGCCTCAGGCTGATCTCGGCCGATGCGGTCAATGACGAAAGGCGCGGGCCGATCTACAAAGCCCGCTTGACGCTGAGCAAGGCAGAGCTGGCGTCGGGCGCCGACGTCCACAAACTCAGCGCCGGCATGACCACGGTCGTTGAGATCAAGATCGGCTACCGCCGGGTGATTCACTACTTCCTCGACCCGTTCCTGCGCAGCATGGGGGAGAGCATTCATGAGTGGTAAGCAGCGCCGCGATTGGGTGGCCGGCTTGCTGCTGGTGTGGGCCATCGGGGGGGTGCAGGCTCAGACTCCCTGGCCGGCCAGATATGAGTTGATCAAAGACCCTTGGTCGGTCTTGCAACCCTCCCGGCAGGTGCAGTGGGGTGGACGGCTCTGGTCCATGGAGGAGCTGTGCCAAGCGCCCGATTGGCAAGCGATCCGGCCGCACGATCTGGCCCGGCTGGCCCTGTGCCGCAAACCGGGCCTGGCCAGCGCCTGGGCCGACTTTCAGGCAGCGGCGGCACGCGAGGGTCAAAGCCTGGCGCCATACCTGCCGACGGTACAACTGGCCGGCGGAGATCAGCGCCGGGCCACGCCCTCCGTGGTGGTCGACCCCGACCGGCCCGAGCTCAACGTGGCCGGCGACCGCGAGAGCACCCAGCGTCACGACATCAGGGCCAGCTGGACTTTGCTGACCTTCGGTGCTCGCAGCGCCGCGCGCGAGCGCACCCGTCATCAAACCGAAGCGGCCCGGCTCAACTATGACAACCAGATCGACACGGTGCTGTTGGACGCACTGACGGCCTACGAAAGCTTGCTCGGTGCCACCGATGTGGCTAGGCTCCTGGAGGATTCTCTGGCCAAGGCCAAGGACAGCGTGACCATGGCCTCGGCCAGGCATCAGCGGGGGCTGGGCAGTTTGTCGGAGGTCAAGACGGCCCAGGGCGTTCTGGTCAGGGCCGTGGTCGATCTGGAGCGGGCCAGGCTCGATGTCAGCTTGCGGCGGGCAGAGTTGGCCGCTGCGGTGAGCTTGACCAGCAGCGAACTGGCGCAACTGGTCATGCCGCCGGCATTGAGCCCATCGAGCCCATCGAGCCCATCGAGTCAGACGGCTCGACCGAACTTGGACCTGGGCGACTTCTTGCGCCAGCTGCCGCGCCACAAGGCGATCTTGGCAGCCCAAGCCAGCTCGGCCGCCGCCAGGGCGCAGGTCACGGTCATCGAGCGCGAGGCCAACCCCACCGTCTCAGCGAGCGCCTCCTACGGTCACAACTACCGCAAGAACAACAGCACGCTGTTTAACAACAACCGCGAGTGGACGGCCGCCGTGCAGTACACGGTGCCGCTGTTTTCTGGCTTCGCTAATCAGTACCGGCTGACCGAAGCGCTACAGCAGGAAGCCTCGCAGCTGCAACAGGCCGAGGCCACCAAGGAGCAACTTCAAGCGACCGGCGTGCAGAACCTGCAAACGCTGCAGCTCGAGCACGCGCAACTCGATCACTGGCAGAACTATGTGGAGATCACCCTCTTCAACATGCAGGCCATGCGCGAGCGCTACTTGCGTGGGGTGGCCGACATCAACTACGTGGTCAACGCCGAGCGCGAAGCCGCCGGCGCCTTGGCCGACCAATCCAGAGCAATCACCCGGTTTCAAGTCGCCCAGTGGCGGCACTGGCGTGACATGGGGGTAATCCGTGACCGAATCGAATGATCCACTCCATATGGACACCGCCTCGGGCCAAGACATTCAATGGCCCGCGGTCCACGCCATGAACCAAGCCCAGGCGCTGGGCCAGATCAGTTGGCTGTGGCAGCGCTCCCCGATGCACCGAACCTGGCCCATTGGGTTGATGGGCCATCTGGTCAGGCCGGCGCTGCAGCACGGGCAGTTTGCCTTGGCCCACCACCGCAACGGCACGCCGGTCTTCTACGCCAGCTGGGCCTTCATCGACGAGGAGCGCGAAGGGCGGCTGATGCGCGACGCCAACGCGCTGTCGGGGGCCGAATGGAACTGCGGCAGCCAGCTTTGGTTCATCGACTGGATCGCGCCCTTCGGCGGCACGCGCCATTTCCACAAGAAATTCGCCACAGAGGTCTTCCCCGAGCAGATCGGCTGGGCCTTGCGCGCCAATGCCGACCGCAAAAGGCTCTGGCTGCAGCAGTTTCCTGGCATCAAGGCGACCAAGGCGCAGAGAAAGTCGCAATGGCAACGCATCTACAACAACCACGGCGCCAAGCTTTCGGCGCCGCCGCAATCATGAACATGCTCATCCCGCAAGTCGATTCGCTGGCCCAGGACGATCTCCAGTTCTTGCTGCCCTTCATGAATGCCGCACGATTGAACCGGGTCGAGCTCATGGGCGACATCACCTGGCTGTGGATGAACTCACAGCTGCATGCCAGCTGGCCGGTGCTGGTGCTCGAGCGCCATGTCCTGCCGGCCATCGATCGCCGTCAGTTCCTGATGATGCGCCACCGAAACGGCATGCCGCTGGCCTATGTCAGCTGGGCCCGGCTCGATGAGGGGCGGGAAAAAAACTACCTCAAAGACCCACTGAGCCTGTCCATCGAAGACTGGAGCAGCGGCGAGCGAATGTGGCTGATGGACTGGATCGCCCCATTTGGCGGGTCTGCCCGCATCGCCTCGATCTTGCGCCAAAAGCTGTTTCCCCATGAAACGGCCTGGGCCCTGAGGGTCAAGAAGGGCAGCACCCGCGGGCGCCTTCATGTGCACTTTGGCAGCCAGATTCCGAAAGACCAGCGCCGCAGCCTGGGCGAGCGCATGGCCCAGACCCTGACTGCCATTTGAGTTTTGATGTTCTAAATCACCTAAACCTCTGAGGAGACAAAAATGAGTAATACAAAAATGACCACATCGAATAGCCCAGAGTCATCTTTTAACTGGCTTTCAGACCCCGAGTTTTTGCAGCAAGTCAAGGCCATCAAGGCCGAGATCGAGAGTCAGCAAGTTTTGCTCAAGGATATTAGAAACTATCGAAATCTTGCTCAGATCATTCCTCCGACCCTCGCCTCTGGGCTGGGTGTTTCGCCGTCGTACTTGTTCTCAAGACTTGACGCCTGGAGGGCTGACAAGCTAGAGGAGATCGAAAGTCATCAGTCAACCCTTGAGACGGCTCTGAAGCTAGAGCAGCAAATCAACCCAGCGACTTGGCAGACCAGCGCGGTGTACCTTGACTATCAGGCCGCATCGGTCAAGCTGGAAGGTCTGAAGGAGTTGCATGAATTGCTGTCCACGCTCAATTTGAGCAACGCCTACAACTCGAGCTCCGTAGGTATTGTCGATCCCATTCGAGAGCTAATTGAATTCCGAGAGTATCTTTTCTCGGTGCTGTTCCCGCGCTCACTGGGGACGGCTGCGCCAAGTTTCATGAGAGACATTGAGCGTGGTTTACTGCCGATGGACATATTTGGCTCTCAAATCGTCATGGGGACTCTTTTGCTGGGTGGTATGGCGGCGGCGGCACTGGGAGTGGTTGGCGTCAGCGCAATTGGCATTGGCGCCGCGATTTCTCTGGGCTGGCCGCTGGCGGCCATGGCAGGCATTGCTGCTGCCGGTGCCCTGGGCGTCGTCGGCATTGGATTGGTGGGTGCACCGTTGATCTTGGCAGCTTCAATCAACCCAATTTTCCTAGCGACCTCCATTCAGTCGTTTATTTTGTCCGGCAAACTGGAGAGTATTTCAAAAATCTACCGAACGCAAGGCTTTGACGGCTATGACGACTCGGCCGATTTGTACAAGACCATGGGTATCGTCGACATCCTTTCCGCGGTCAATCCATTCGTCGGCTTGATTTTGAGTCCGTTTCGGCAAATCATACTGGAATTGGCGGTCGACGCGAAGCGTAGAGATATTATTTCTAGATATAACAATTTCACTGCGTTCTGGGATGCATCCTACATTGTGGAATGGGCCCTACTGCGTCAAAACCCAGATATTCAAAAGATTCTCAATGGCTTTAATGGTCTTCTTACGCCGGGAGGCTTTGATTCGGCCATTGTCATGGCCAGCCTGACGGCCAATCA
>JAXITB010000159.1:0-6454 GCA_034680305.1 Polaromonas sp.
CAGAGTGACTTCGCCCAGCCGGATGCCAAACTTGCTCATCACCGCCTTGTTGAGCATCACCCGCTGATCCATCAGATACATCCAGTCGTCGAACTGCACATCGTAAGTACGGCCATCGACCGGCAAGCGCAGGGTGTAGCCAAAGCGAAAGGCGTTGCCGCTTTCCTCGCCCTGGGCCTGGCCAACCACATCGGCCGCCGTGCCCACATAGCGGCCTTCGGCGGTGCGCTTTAAGGTCCAGACCCGGCGCTCACGGGTGCCATCGGAGTAGGTGAAGACCTCGTCGAGCACCCCAGTCTCCTGGCCAGCCGGGCCGCTCCAGGTGCAGGTCATCACCACGGTAAAGCGCTTGACCACACGCCCCGAGCGGTCGGTAAACACCCCATAGGCATCGAGCGTGCCGTTGAAGTACTGCCGCAGGTCCAGTCGCGGCTCCTGTCGCGCGTAGTCCGACACCTGCGGGCCAGCGCAACCGAGCAGGGCCGCGACCATCAGGCAGCTGCCCAGCCAGGCCAGCAAGCGGCCACCACGATCTTTCCAAAACACGGTCTTCATGACAATACCTCCTGATCGGGCCGACCCTCGGCGCGAATGATCCCAACATACAAGCTCCAGGCCGCCAGCGCCTTCAGTGCGCAGGGCAACATGCAGTAGGCCCAGGTCAGGGCCTGCAAGGCCTGCGGGTCACGGGCCCCGGGCTGATAGCCGAACCATTGGAGCAAGGGCAGGGCCAAACCAGCGGCAAGAGCCAGGTTGAGCTTGGTCGCAAAGTTCCACCAGCCAAAGCTGGCGCCGGCCATGGCGCGCTGCTGCAGCAAGCCGGCGAGCATGGCAGGCGGCAGGGCCAGGTCGGCGCCCAGGGCCACACCGGAGAGCGCGCACACCACCAAAAAAGCCGTGGCATCGCCCGCCGACAACACGCTGGCCCAAACAAAGACCAGCACCGCCAGCACCATACCCACCAGCCAACTGCGCGCCAGTCCGAGCCGGCGCACCAGCGCCAGCCACAGGGGCATGGAAGCGGCCGCACTGAGGAAATACAGACCCAGAAATGCAGGCTCCATGCTGGCCGGTGCCTGCAGCCGGTCCTGCACGAAAAAAAGCACCAGCGTGGCAGGCACCGCACTGGCAATGCCGTTGAGCATGAATACGCCCAGCAGCCGGCGGATGCGCGCATCGCGCAAAGGCTGCCACAGGCTGCCTGGCGCATCGGCCACAGGCAAGCGCACCGGCGGTACGCTGACGCTCCAGGTCCACCAGGCCAAGGCCATCCATGCCGCAAACACGCCCAGGGCCACCGGCATGCCTGCCAAGCCCGGCAAGACCGAGGCCAGCAGCACACCCACCAAGGCCAAGGCCTCGCGGGTGCCCGTGATGCGTCCGCGCTGGGCCTCGGTGCCGCCGAGCAAGGCGCCCCAGCTCTGGTGGGCGATGCTCAGCATGCTGTAGCCCAGATAGGTCAGCATGAGCATGAGCGCGGCCCAGCGCAGCAGGTCGGCCACATCCGGCTGCGCCAGCACCCTCTGCGGGAAAAACAGCAGCAGCAAGCCCGCGGCCAGCACCACCGCGGCCACTGCGCCGGCAGCCAGCACAGCGCGATCGGATCGGGCCATCAGGCGGTCATTGAGCCGGCCCAGCCAAGGGTCGATCAGCGCATCGAGCAATCGCGCGCCCAAAAGCACCGCGCCCAGGGCGGCCAGCGGCACGCCGAATTCGCGGGCGTAGTAATTGGGCAAGATCACATACAAAGGCAGCGCCGCAAAGGCCAGCGGCAGGCCCATCAGGCCGTACGCCAGCGCATTGCGCCAGCCAAAAGCGGGGCTCATGGCGCAGCGCCCAGCAAGGCTCGGCGCAGGGCAGGTTCAGAGGTTTGCGCAGACAGCCAGATGCCAAAGAACCGACGCGTGAATTCGGCATCACGAATTTCGCCGCGCAGCCGGCCATTGAGCCAGAACACGGCGGCCTCGCCAGGGCGCTGCAAGCCCAGCAGTCGGTCGCCCTTGCGCACATCGGGAAACACACGCAGCATCTCGGCCAGCCAGCGGCTGTCCTGCTCGCTTGCCACAGCCGCGCTGCGGCGCATTTCCTTGAGCGAGCGCTCGGCGATGTCCTTAGCCGAAAAGTCACGCAAATAGCGCAGCTCCAGGGCCAACAGCTGGCCCTCGGCCTGTGCCGGGACAAAGCCCGGCGTGGTCCAGAGGCTGGCGTCGTAGACCTCAAAGCCCCAAACCCGAAAACGCGTCTGCCCCCGCAAGACCAGCTCGCCAGCAGCCTGCGCCAGCTCGGCCGGGGCTGCGGCTACGCCGGCAGCGGTGGTGGCAGCGCCGGTGGGCTGAGCCCAGGCCGGGGCAGACAGAGCCAGCAGGCAGGCGGCGCCGCGCAGAAGGCGCAAGAGGTGATTCATGGCATGGCCTGGGTGGGTCATCGAGCGGTCAAGGGCCAGCGGCAGCCTCAGGGCTTGAGCAGGGTGTACTGCACCACGTCGGTGTTGTGCTCGGCAAAAGCGGCCTCGCAGTAGGCGAGGTAGAACTCCCAGATGCGCATGAAACGCTGGTCAAAGCCCAGGGCCATCACCTCTGTCTCTCGCGCCATGAAGCTCTCGCGCCAAAGCTTGAGGGTGTGCGCATAGTCCTGACCGAAGCACAATTCGTCGACCACCTGCAGCCCAGCTTGCGCGGCCTGCTGCCTGAAGGCCGACGGGCTGGGCAGACAGCCCCCCGGAAAGATGTACTGTTGGATGAAGTCGGTCGACTGCAAGTAGCGTTCAAACAGCTCGTCGGCAATGACGATGCTCTGCACACAGGCCTTGCCGCCCGGCTTGAGCAGGCGAGCCAGGGTCGAGAAGTAGGTGGGCCAGTACTCCCGCCCGACCGCCTCGATCATTTCGATCGAGCAGATCGCGTCGAACTGCTGGTCGGCTGGGTTGTCGCGGCCGATGTCTCGGTAGTCCTGCAGCCGCAAGTCGCTGCGCTCGGCCACGCCGCAGCGCTGCATGCGCTCACGCGCCCAAGCCAACTGTTCGGTGCTCAGGGTCACGCCGACCAAGCTGGCACCAAATTCGGTGGTGGCCATCTCGGCCAGCGCACCCCAGCCGCAACCAATCTCCAGCACCCGGTCGCCGGGGCGCACGTCCACCATGCGCAGCGCCCGCCTGACCTTGGCCCGCTGAGCCTGCTGCATCGAGGTCTGCGGCGACTCGAACAGGGCCGAGCTGTAATTCATCGTGCCATCGAGCCAGAGCTCATAAAACGCGTTGCCCAGGTCGTAGTGGGCATGGATGTTTTTCTGGCTGTTGCTGCGGGTGTTGCGATTGAGCAGATGGCGCACGCGGTAGACCAGGCGGCCCAGCCAGGTGCCATAAATCACCGATTCGACTTCGCGGCGATTGGCGATGAACAGGCGCAGCAAGCCGCTCAAGTCGGGTGTGCTCCAGTGGCCGGCGATGTAGCCCTCGGCAAAACCAATGTCACCGGACTTGAGCGCTGCCGCACACACCTGCCAGTCGTGCAGCTTCAAGACGGCGCTGGGGCCCTGGCCGGCGCCAAACTGACGCTGGGAGCCGTCGGGCAGATGCACCTGCAAGCTGCCATGGCGCAGGCGGGCCAGCAACTGCAGCACGGTGCGTGCGGCAGCGGGCGCACCGGTCGGCAGGCTCAGGCGGGCTGAGGAGTCGGTGACCGTGTTCATCGGGTGAGAAACCGCTTAGGCGGCTCAGGCTTGTGGAAAAACGGCACACGCTTGAGCCAGAGCTTGAGCGCCTGCCAATGAATGCGAGCCATCACGCCCAGCGTCATGGCCGGATAAGACCACACCGCCCGGCGCACCGAGGCGGCGCTGAGCGCTTCGAGCGTGCCGGCCACGCTGGTCTTGAGCAGCGGGCCCTGATCGTCGTCATAGTCGATGCGCGCCACTGTGCGCTCGCAACCGTCGCGCAGCGTTCGCATGAACCGAAAACGGTATTGCCCCTCAACCCGGCAAAACGGCGAGACATGAAACACCTTGCGCGCCTGCAGCGTGAGACCGTAGCGCGGCGCATCGAGCAAATAGCAGTGACGCTCGCCAAAGGTGTTGTTGACTTCCACCACGATCGCGCGCAACTGGCCGTTGCTCGCATGGCAGTACCAAAAGCTCACCGGCTTGAAGGTGTAGCCCAGCATGCGCGGGTAGGTGTGCAGCCACACCTCGCCGTCTGCACTCAGGCCTTCGCTGGCCAGCAGGCCGTCGATCCAGGCCAGGCAGTCGGGCCCACCCTCGCCATGGTCGCGGTCATGAAAGCTCAGCAGCCCGGCCCGATTGCGCGCCAGCACGCCATGGCCGTTGTCGCGCATGCTGCGCAGGGGCAACATGAGAAAGGCGGTGGGATAACAAAACGCATGGGCCGCTGGCTTGACGCGCTCGTGGCGCACCTGCCCGAAACCGATCAGGGGCTGCGCGGCGCCGCCCGAGCCGGCGGCCGCTGGCAGCCAGGCACTCATGCGGCAGCCCGCAGCGGCGCGTGCGCCTGTTGCGCCCAGTCGGCCAACAACTGCTGGGCCGCCTGCAGCCCCGACTTCAAGCCGTCTTCATGGAATCCGTAGCCGGCCCAAGCGCCACAGAAATAGCTGTGCTGCTGGCCCTGCAGACTGCCCAGGCGCTGCTGGGCGGCAATGGCCGCCGCATCGAACACCGGGTGGGCGTAGTCATACTCGCCAATGACCTTGGCCGGGTCAATCTCACGCACCGGATTGAGCGAGACGATGACCGGTTGCTCGAAAGGCAGGGGCTGCAGCTTGTTGAGCAAATAGTGCAGGCATACCCGTGCCGATTCACGATTCGCATCGGCGGCGCGCTCATAGTTCCAGGCGGCCCAAGCCAAACGCCGCTGGGGCAGCACCGACTCGTCGGTGTGCAGGACGGCCTTGTTGGGCTGATAAGAGATGGCGCCCAGCACCGCCCGCTCGGCCGGACTGTGTTGGCTCAGCATGGCCAGGCTTTGGTCGCTGTGGCCGGCCAAGATGACCTTGTCGAAGGCCTCGGTGACCAGTTGCCCCTCGCGTCGGCTGGTGATGCGCACGCCGGCCCCATCGCGCTCGACCAGCAGCACCGGATTGGCCAGTCGCTTGTCTTCGATGCCCGCCGTGATCTGGTGCACGTAGTTGCGCGCACCGCCACGCACCGTCCACCACTGCGGACGATCGGCCACTTGCAGCAGACCGTGGTTGTGGCAAAAGCGAACCATGGTGGCCACCGGGAACTGCAGCATCTGATCGGTCGGGCAAGACCAGATGCAGCCGATCATGGGCAGAAAGTAACCGTCGCGAAACTCGTCAGACAAACCCTGCTCGCGCAGAAAGTCCGACAGCGGCTGCAGCAAACGGGCGTCGGCCGCGCCCTGGGTCATCCCACGGGCCAGCTCGGTGCAGACCCGGTTAAAGCGCAGGATGTCCGTGAGCATGCGCCAAAAGCGCGGCTTGAACAGGTTGGCACGCTGCGCAAACACCGAATTGAGGCTGGAGCCGCTCCATTCGAGCGCTGGGCGGCGCGCGCTGGCCGGCGCCTGCACTGAAAACGACATGTCTGAGCGGGCGGTGGGCACGCCCAGTTCAGCAAACAGGGCGATCAGCTGCGGGTAGGTGCGCTCATTGAAGACCAGGAAGCCGGTGTCCACGCCGTGGGTGATGGGCCCGTCTGCACTGGGCAAGGTGACGTCGACCGTGTGGGTATGGCCGCCGAAGTAATCGGCCGCCTCAAACAAGGTCAACTGTGCCTGCCCGCGCAAGCGGTGAGCAGCGGCCAGGCCAGCAATGCCCGAACCCACGATGGCCACGCGCGGCCCCGCACCGGGCTGCGGCCCCGACGCCAGTGGCAGGCCGGTGCGCCGGGCTAAATCGATGCCCATGGCGCACGCCCAGGAAGAAAAATGTTGCGAAGCGTCCCGAGGCAAAAAAGGGAGGGAGGGAGGAGGAGAGACACCCCGAGCTTGCAACCGGGCCCGAAGGCGCCGGAAGACTTCGCAACAGTCAACCGCTCCGATGGTGTGGAGCCCGCTTGCCGCGCACCGGCCGAAGCCACAGGCCACCGACGGACCGATGGCTCGCCATCGTCCGCCGCCCCCGCCGCTTCTAATTCGCCAGTTTTCATGCACCGCCTTCGTTTTAGAACACCACCGGCAAAAAATACCGTGCAGTCATTTTATGACCGCTCAGTTACTTTTTGCAAGCTGCTGCTCGATTTGCTTGACCAGACGGGCATCCTGAGGGCCGGTGGTCGATCCATAGGCGCCCACGACCTTGCCGTCCCGGCCCACCAGATACTTATAAAAATTCCATCGCGGCGAAGAGCCCGACTCGCTGGCCAGGCGCTTGTAGAACGGGTGGGCGTCGCGTCCGGTGACCGTGGTCTTGGTGAACATGGGGAACTTCACGCCAAAGGTGCTCTCGCAGAAATCGGCGATGTCTTTGTTGCTGCCGCGCTC